>QQUK01000092.1 GCA_008501655.1 Calditrichota bacterium | reverse complement strand
TTACGAAATCTATGTCACCTTTCATCCGACCCATTAAGCATCTTTTGCAAGTCTGAAACCAAGGACAACCCAGCGTTTATCAGGCTGGAAAAAGTTCCGGTATGTATTCCTGAAGTGACTTTTAGGTGTAATACAGGAACCGCCGCGACAGACTATCTGGTTACTCATAAATTTTCCATTATATTCTCCAAGGGCACCTTCTTCCTGTTTGTATCCCGGGTATGGCAGGTAAGCTGAAGATGTCCATTCCCAAAGATCACCAATCATCTGCTGAAGTTTCGGGCTGTCATCTGTAAGCACCGAAGGATGCAGATAGTCCGATTCTAAAAAATTACTTTCCTGTTCTTCAACTGAGTTGGAGGCATGTTCCCATTCAAATTCGGTTGCAAGCCGTGCACCTGCCCATCGGGCAAATGCAGCTGCCTCATACATGGAGACATGACATACCGGTTCATGAAGATTCAGTTCCTTTAATCCACCAAGTGTAAAGATTTGCCATTTACCATCTATTTTGTGCCAGTACTGTGGTTTTCTGATATCTTGTGTGTTCACCATTGTCCAGCCTTCGTCAAGCCAGAGATTCGGTTTTTCATATCCGCCATCTTGTATGAATTCTAAATACTCGCCACATGTAACCAGCCGGTTTGATAATTTAAAATCATGGATGAGTGCTTTGTGTTTGGGTTGTTCATTATCATACGAAAATTCGGGACTATCAAAACCAATATCGACAACTCCACCTGAAAAAGGGATCCAGTGATGCTCTACGGCATCAACAAACTGGCTTTGTTTTGTTTTTTTATACAGAGGCAACAACGGATTTTCACCAAAATTCCACTTCGTATCAGCAAGCATCAACTCCTGATGCTGCTGTTCATGATTTATACCAAGCTCTATTAAATCGTAAACTTCGTTTACAACCTTATCATCAACGGTTGAGAGAAATTCAAGCACCCGTTTTTCAACTTCTTTCCGGTATGTAAATACTTCTTCAACAGTCGGCCGGGAAAGAGTTCCTCTATGCTGACGGATGGTTCTTTCGCCAAATGAATTATAGTATGAATTAAAGAGAAAATAGTAATCTTTGTTATACGGTTTATAATTTTTAATATACGATTCCAATACAACCTGCTCAAAAAACCAGGTTGTATGGGCAAGGTGCCATTTTGGAGGTGAGACATCTTCGACTGATTGAATAACAAAATCTTCCGTTTCCAGCGGTGCTGCAATCTGCTCAAACATAGAACGCACATATTTAAAATGTTCGGTCAATCTCTTGATATCTTTTATAGTAGATGTTCCCGTAGTCATCTTACACTCCTTTACTCAGATTTATTTATTTCCCAAAGGGAATCAGTAAAATATTTTTTTGAATCAAACATATGTTCTACTACCTTATACCCGGTTTCTTCAGCAAGAGTTTCTATTTCGGAAATCAGATATTTGTAGGAATACTCAACATGGATCGGCTCCCAAGCCTTTAGCAAAAACGACCTTCCAACCCCTTTAATAAAAACCTCCTGCCTTTCCAATGAGACCAGATAACTTTCCATAGCACCGGAAGAAACCTCATAAGTCGCAAAATGACGGAATTTTGAAGGTTCAAAGTCAGCACCCAGTTCTCTGTTCATTCGCCGAAGCAGATTCAGTGAAAATTCAGCAGTCACACCCTCCGAATCATTGTATGCAGAAAGTAATAATTCTATATCTTTTTTTAAATCAAAACCAATCAAAACCGTATCTTTGTTATTTAATGATATCCAGAGATTGCGAAGAAACATTCTTGCTTCCGGATGAGAAAAATTACCAATATTCGAACCTAAAAACAGTACCATATTTTTCCGGTCAGAACGCTTGTTCAGCCATTTTACTCCGGAAAAATAATCTGAAATGAGAGCATGAATCTCAAGATTCGGAAAAGTAACTTTATAGTCATCCACAAGTTCTTCTAATACAGATTTAGATATATCTATAGGGATATAGTGAAACTCAAGCCCGTCATCCAGCATCTGCTGAATCAGAACTTTTGTTTTACTTCCATTTCCGGAACCAAACTCGACTAAATTAAAAGGTTCGCCATCCATCAGGTGAGCGATTTTTTCTTTATTGTGGTTTAAGGTTTCAACCTCACAATTTGTCGGATAATATTCTTTAAGTTCTGTGATCTGTTCAAAAATCTTACTTCCTTCAGCATCGTAATGATAGATTGCCGGAATAGATTTTGGACGTTTTGTAAGTCCTATAAGAACATCGAGGGCAAATTTTTCGGTATCGGAATACGAGATTGTTTTTTCATCTTCATTGATATTATGAATTACCTGCATCAGTTTTCCTGTGAGTTAGATTTTAGTAGATACTCAACGGCATTGTTAATCGTTTTTTTATCTATATCTACAATTTTGTTAGCATTTTGCATTTTTTTTTGTTATCAATAGAATTTATTAGCTTTTTTAATTTGTTTACGATTGCTTCCTCTTTTGCCAGTTCCGGTGATATTAATATAACAGCATCATACGGCGGAAGTGCCTGAAACGGGTCATTTAATGCAAATAAATTGAATGCTGCGATTCTTCCATCAGTTGAATATGCTGATATCACTTCGACCTCATCATTTTCTATCGCCTGATACATCAAAGTCGGGTCAAGCGTGATTTCATCTTTAAAAGTAAGTTCATATTTTTCTTCTATTGATTGCCATTCCGGTCGCGTAAAAAATTCATAGTCCGAACCTATTGATAAGTTTGGAGCAAACTTTTGTAAATCACTTATTGATTCTATACGAAGTGAATCCGCAAAGTTCTTTTTAACAACAAGTGCATATGTATTTTCAAAACCGACCTTACCAAGTGTTTTTATTCCAAATTCTTTATCCAGATATTCTGTCATCTCAGATAAAATCTGTTCTTTTGAAGGGATATCTTCCCGTTTTAAAACATTCGTCCAGATAGTACCTGAGTAATCAACATAAAGGTCGATTTCCGAATTTTTGAGAGCTTCGAACAGAATCATCGTTCCCATACCGGAATGGAGTTCTGTTTGAAATTCTAACTCTGATACCGTTTCATCGAGATATTCAGCAAGTATATACTGTTCTGTAAATGGTTTTGAACCTATATCAACTACAAATTGGTTTTTATCAGACTTGGAAACAAAAGTGTAAACAGAAAATGTTATTACTAATAGAAAACCTATAATTACCGGAATTGCATACATACTTTTCCGTTTTGAAATTGCAAGTTCCGTCATGTAAATCATCTGATCAACAATAATAGCTAAAAGAGCTGCAGCGATACAACCGATGGATATAGC
>QQUK01000159.1 GCA_008501655.1 Calditrichota bacterium | reverse complement strand
TGCGGTGCGGGAGGATGCTGACTTTGGATATAGATGTTATAAGGCTGGAGCAAAGATGATCTTCTCCCCCGAACCGATGCTGTATCATCATCGTTCCGAAAAAGGCGGGGTTGCAAGCGGTATCGGGATGCACTTTTTTTCAGATTCATATTACTATAACGAGATGCTATTCTGTAAAAAACATTTTAGCACGTTTATACAAATGTATTATAAAATCAGATTAAAGCTTCGTGGTAAAAAAGAAGTCGGGAAATTAATCAAAAATTCAATTTCGGATATATCTATTTAAAAATCGATCCGGAATCAGCCCGAATAGTATACCCCTGTTCACGAAGAAACTTTTCTCCTTCAGCTACGGTTCGAAAAGTCCGGCTGATATCCCGATTATCCCCGGCATCAAACATCTTCATCAGTTGGCTGAAGCCAACCTGATGATCGATGATGTACACCGTCCATTCCATATTGTTTGCCCGGCACCATTTGTTCAGTGTCCCAATAACCTGAATAACATCGGGATAAACCGTTTTCCAGTTAGAGAGATCAATCATCTTTGACCACGGCTTATCGATAATCGGTTTGGCGACTTCTTTTAATTCTTCGACATATTCTAAGGCAGTCTCTTTTTTCCAGACGCCGTAGATTTTCCCGAAGAGAAGACGATTTTTTTCATCAAGGTCAAAGGAAAAGTCAAAATTCCACAAGTTCATATGATACCTTTTATTGATTTAATTTTCTGCTAAGCTCAGAAGGTAAAATTATCCAACAATTAATAATACACAATTAACTGACTTAAAGATACTACTATTTTGAATAATTAACCCTATTTAAATAACGTATTTTTTGCTGTTTTGTTTGCTTTTATCTATCTCTGAAAATATATAATCTGCGATTTATAATCTATAGTTATTGTGTAGTCTTTGAGGAAAGACATGCCGAGAACTCCTTCAATACCTGAAGTTCTCATACGATTTTTAAGTGGATTTAAATCCATGACTCTTGTAACAACCCGGTCATTTATAACCAGACCGGACAAATCAATCTGATTTAATCTCACCATATTCAGATCTTCGTCAATCCCTATAAGTTCCCCAGCCTCTTTTGAAATGACTGTGTTTGAAGCACAAAAATCAAACACCATCGGGAAAGTCATAATATTTCCAATAGTCACCGTCACAATCATCTGGTCCTGATACCAGCTAAAAGGAATCTCAACTGAGTTTGCAGTTGCTAAAAATCTTGGACGTTTTTTTGAAATATCAATCCATTCTTCACTGTAATCAATCGTAATAAAATAATCTTTTAAAACTTGGTTTCCGATTAGCCCGGCTAATCCATCGATGGTATCTCTTGTGATATTGATAAAGTCAATAACGGTAACATTGTAATCGAATAATTCAAATTCATTGTTTAGTTTAAGACTTGAAAGCACAGCATCATGCGGTTCGGCAGAGCCAAAATTTGTCTGAATAAATCGTTGTCCGGCAGCCCGGGTATAGTCAATTCCGTATTCATCCGCAAAAGATTTTGAAATATACAGTCTGTCTGCCCCGGTATCAATGCCAAATCGAGCTTCAATCGAATCATTAACTAAAACATCAACCTCAACTATTCCATTCTGCAGATATATTTTCTTGGGAGTTGCATATGAGATTATGGGGATAAATATAGCTACAAGAAATATAATTTTTAGTTTGTGCATTAGAGCTTTCGAGAAATAAGTCCGGTGAAGTTTATCACCGGATTTATAACTTTATGCTATTTCGGCTTTCCGTCTGAAGAACACAACAACAGAACCAAGCATGATGAGTATCGTTCCTATCCAGAGGAAAATGATAATCGGTTTTTTGGAGACATCAATAATCAACCTATCCGGAGGACCTGTTTGATTTAAACCCGGAATTGAAACTTTAACAGCACCCTGATCAGCAAGTATCTGTTGAACTGAAACCGAATACAATTCAGTATGACCAAATGTTGCAGGAATATCTGTAGTTTCTCGCCCGGAACCGGTTTTCATATATACAGCAGGGGCGATTTCATGCTTATGAACAGCATCATCGACATCAATGAGAACTTTGACCGTCATCCCTTCTTCAGATTCATGCGATATCATTTCAAAATCTTTAAAAGTCAAAGTGTATTCACTAATTTTCAACGGTTCATTCTTTTTCAAAATGATCTCTCCATCATTTTGTAAATCCTGTACCTGCATAGGTGAAAAATACAGATCATACATTAAATTATTCTCGACATACGGTTTTTTCATGAATCCATTCAGACGAGCAGAGTAATACAGTTCAGGTCGAGCCTGATATTCAGTACCTTTGTCATTGTAGTATGAGACGAGCAGTTTATTTTTCGGATACTCAAGGTCATTTTCCATACCGTTGTACATCACTGTATATCCGTATGCTTCATCAGCTGAACCTCTTGGTATAACAAGTTGTTCATTAGTCGTATAGACAGAGGAACCTAAAATTCCTATAAGCATCAGACCAAAGCCGAGATGTGAAATTTGGGCACCGGCTATTTTGAGAGAAGATGGGATATGTTTTATAATCGAAACTAAATTACTTACTGTTACCATTGCAGCAAGTGCAAAAAAGAGCATATATACTGCGTTTGTTACACCTGAGAGATATCCTATAACAATTGTAACAACGAATCCTGCTATGGCTGGAACAAGTTTTATCAGACTATCTTTCAATAACAGATAGAACATCAAACCGAAAAATACGGATGCAAAGACTAAAGATAAGGACAGGGACACATCCAAGAAGAAATATAGTAGTCCACCGATTACAACTGCTACTCCTCCAAAGATGGCTGCTTTTGATTGCCAATTCTTCAACTCCGGGACATTGTATGTCACTAAAGGAGCTATTGTTAAAAGGAGTGCATAAATAATCGCAAATGGTAATGCAAACTGGTTATAGGTTGCGATGTCAGCAGCCGATGGTTCGCTTGCAAAAATATTTGTCAGAATCGGCAGTGATGTCCAGAATAAGACGATGACGGAAAAACCAAAGAGAAGCATCATACCAGCAAAAAGAATAAACTCTTTCCCATAGATATTATAATTCAGAGGAACTGAAGATATCTTCGTTTGCTGTGGAATGATAACAAGAAGATTTCCAAATATGTATACTACAATAAAGATGCCGACATATTGATTTCCCCCGGTTATAAAAGTTGTTATGATAAATAACAAAAATAGAATTGATGCGAGAATTACATTCACACGATTCATTAAATAAAGTGCTACAGATATCAGAAGGTATAAAACCAGAAAGACAACTAAATATTGGTTAATCCCTAAATCGACAAATGAGTGAACCGAACAATCAGCAAGTACCCCGCTTCG
>QQUK01000112.1 GCA_008501655.1 Calditrichota bacterium | reverse complement strand
ATACTCTTTCAAAATATCCATCTCAAGACCGGAGAAATACGATGCATTGACCGAATAATCCATCCATGCCTCATAGGCAACCGGACAGACCTTTTTGACCATATCAGCCATAACAAGACCGTATTCCTGAATTTCTTTCTGAGCGTGCGGGTCGATGCGAAGTTTTAAGAAATGAAACAGATTATGTAAATCGATTTTCCAATACCATTCGGTGTAAAGCGACAAAGGCAGATTGATTCGGGCAAGTTCCCGCGCAAGACCGGCGTCGACATACTCCATATATTTACCGTATGTATCCTCCGATGATTTTTTCAGGTAGGCGAGCAGTTCCTCTTTGACATCCTCGGGGACCTCTTTTGCCGACCGTCCCTGTTTGTTCACCGTCGACTGGAAACGGATTTCGGATGCTTCGGGCTGGTAGAATTCATCTTTCATCACCGAATAACGTCCCGAGTATTCATTGACGTTGGCAGTACGGTGACGGATCCATTGGCGGGCGACAAAAATCGGCAGTTTGATATGGAATTTAAATTCAACCATTTCAAACGGTGTTGTATGTTTATGACGAAGCAAATATCGGATGAGCCCACGGTCCTCGGAGACTTTTTTGGTTCCGTCGCCGTAACTAACCCGGGCAGCCTGAACGATTGCGGAATCGGAACCCATATAATCAACAAGACGGACAAAACCGTGGTCTAATACTTTGAATTCTTTATCGAGGATTGCATCAGCTTCTTTATTTACAACATGTGCCATTTTGCTACTTTCTATTTTTAGTTGTCAGGAGGCACGCCTCCTGACCTACATCATTTTCATATTCATTTTCATTGTAGGAGCTTTTCGCGAAAAGCCTCTACAGGGCAGGATCACAGGGATCCTGCCCTACATTTATTTTCATTTATCTTTCGTTACCGTGTTTGAAATTGCCGGTCACTTTGGCAAGTACCAGCTGGACAGTAAGCGAATCTTTGTTTTCAATTTTTTTTAGTATCGTCTGCGCTTTTTTATCTTTGAGAACCATCACCTGTTTCTGTTCACAGAAGATAAATAGTTTTCCATCCTTGGAAGTTTTATAAGAAAACGGTTCAGCTTCGAGTCGGTTTCTTTTATCTATATTATCCGTCATTTACAGTGTATAAAAATCTTTATAACTAAACTCAAACCCTTTGGGAGTATATTCCCCTTTTTCTTTGTTGAGTTTGTAATTTTTATTGTAATCGCCTTTAGCGATTTTTTTAATCATTTCAAGGAACCGGTCAACCTCAGCCATAGTGTTGTAAATCCCAAAAGACATTCTGATCGTTCCCGGAATCGCAGAACGGTCACGGTGCAGAATCTGCTGTTCGAGCAGTTTGGAGTCAGCATCGGATACCTGCATCAGCTCTTTGACATACGTATGGGCACAGAAACAACCCGAACGAACCCCGATAGCACCTTCATAAGAAAGAATCGCTGCGGTCAAGGCATGCGGGATATCACCGACATTCAAAGAGATAACTCCGAGACGGTTATGAGTATTTTCCGGATCGGTGTCACCATACAGTTTTACTTCAGGAATCTTTTTCAGTTCTGTCAAAGCATATTTGGTAAGTTCTGATTCATGTTCTATAATTTTATCCCAGCCGATATTCTGAATCAGATGGATCATTTTAGCCAGGGCAACAACACCAACGATATCGGGGGTACCAGCTTCCTCTTTTTCAGGAAGGTCGGTCCAATATGCTTCTTCAAGAGTCACAATATCAACGACACCACCACCGACCTGATCGGGATCACCAAGTTCAAAAGTCTCACGGTCGGAAATAAGAACGCCAACACCAAACGGTGCATACATTTTATGAGCTGAAAAAACAAAAAAATCTATATTGCAATTCGGGTCATTCGGTTTGAGGTCAACCGGACGATGAGGAGAAAGCTGTGCACCATCGACCATGATCTTTGCACCAGCTTTATGAGCTTCGGTTGCAAAATAATCAAGATTGTTAATGTATCCGGTGACATTTGATGCACCGGTTATTGCTACCAGTTTGACTTTGCCTTTAAATTCTTTAAGCAGTGATTGGAAGTGATCGATATTTACGGTACCGTCAGGATTCAGCCCGATATGTTTGACTTTAGCAGCCCGTCTCCAGGGAAGCTCGTTGGAGTGATGTTCCATGTATGATGTCAGGACAATATCACCATCTTCGAAATTCAAACGGCCGGCAAGTTTATTAATTGCTTCGGTTGAGTTTTTGGTAAAAAGGACTACCTGCTTAGAGAGGTCAGCGCCGACAAAATCAGCAACGATATCCCGGGATTCCTCAAATGCCCAACTTGAGAGTTGCGACTTAAACCCAGTTCCGCGATGAACGTTTGAATACCACTGCAGAAATGATTTTATTGAATCAGCAATCGGTTCAAAGGTCGGAGTTGAAGCAGCGTTGTCAAAATTTATATAGCGCATACTGCCGTGCAATGTGGGAACATCGGTATCATACCCGATTAAGAGATTGGGGAGGTCGTTTATTGTTATCTTTTTGGTAATATCCATTGTCATGGGAGACATAGAAAAATCCTCATTTTATTGACTCATTTTGATGAGAATATAAATGAAAATCTTCAGAAAAGAAAGTCTATATCAGAAATTTGTTCAGCGGATTTATATCGATTTTTCGATTATTTCAACTACCCGCTCAGCAGATTTGCCATCCCAGAATTCGGGGACTTTTCCCTGTTTGTAGCTTCCTGTTTCGATATTGGAAATCATGGCAAGCAGAAGTTCAATATCGTCACTACAGAGTGTATTGGTTCCTTCCGAAACTGTTACCGGCTGTTCAGTATTTGACCGGATTGTCAGACAGGGAATCCGAAGGAATGTCGTATCCCCCTGAATACCGCCGCTGTCGGTAATGACAGCTTTGGATTGTGCCATCAGGGAAAGAAAATCAAGATACCCCAACGGTTCTACAAAGCGGAAATTTTCAGATTTTGTAAAAGCTGAAAGTCCGAACTGCTCAATCATCTTTAAAGTCCGGGGATGACAGGGAAAAATAATCGGCGTTTTCTCACTGATTGTTTGAAAAGCTTTGAGAAATTTTTCCAGTTTTTCTTTGTTATCTACATTTGAAGGGCGGTGCATCGTCAGGCAGTAATATGATTTTTCAGCAAGATTCAGTTTAGTGAGAATATCCGAATGAGAGATTCTTTTTTTAGTTATCACCAGGGAATCTATCATAATATTTCCGGTCAGATAGATCGAGCTTTCCTTGACGCCTTCCCGTTTCAGATTTTCAACTCCGGATTGTTCTGTAACAAAATGAAAATGAGAAAGCCGGTCAGTGACAATACGGTTTACCTCTTCCGGCATTGTCATATCGAAGGAACGGAGTCCCGCCTCGACATGGGCAAGTTTCATCTTCAGCTTTGCGGTGACAACAGCAGTTGCCAATGTTGAGTTTATATCACCGAATACGATGACAAGATCAGGATTTATTATAAGAAGTTGTTTCTCAAGCTGAATCATCACTTCGGCTGTCTGTTCAGCATGGGTACCGGAACCGACACCAAGATAGATATCTGATTCAGGCATTTGGAGGTCATCAAAAAAAAGCTGAGAAAGATTGTGGTCATAATGCTGACCGGTATGGATAAGGGTAATTTTAAAGATGTTTGATTTATTCTGCAGCGCTGCAATCAACGGGGCTGCTTTCATAAAATTCGGTCGGGCACCTACTACTAAGACAATCTGCTTTATATCAGACATATTTCTCCGAAAAATTGATAAAATAATTATTATACAGAATGGGAAAATAGGGAATTAAAAGAAGAAATCAATGATTTAATTGGGGACCTTGTCCTCAAGAAAATCAAGATACTGCTGTGCCCAGCGTTCGCGGGAATGGTATTTTTTTACATGCTCAGAATATTGTCTGCCAAGATTGGAACCATCAATCTGACCCTCTTTCAGCTCCATAATCAATTCGGATAATTTATCAATATCTTCACAATGGAATGCCAAAGCACCGCCGGCTCTATCGAGTTCCTCGACAGCTTCCCCGTCAGCTGAACCGTAGAGAATCGGTTTACCGGAAGCCATATATTCAAACAGTTTACTCGGGAGAGACCCTTTAGTAACCGGAACATCTTTCATTGAATGCACCAGAACATCGCCAGCCTGCAAGAAATACGGAATAGTCTCAAGTGGCTGAACACCGATAAAGACAACATTTTTCAGCCCATAGTCGCGGACCATTCCTTCAAGCACCTGCCGTTTCTGTCCATCCCCGATAAATGCAAACAGAATATCCGGTTGGTCATGGAGTTGCCTTGCTGATTCTATAAAGGTTTCAAGAGAGTGCGCCCATCCAAGGGTACCGGAATAGATAATCAGATATTTTTCTTCCCAGCCAAATCTTTTGCGGATACCGTTGGAGTTGGCATTGATAAACTCCGGAGAGACTCCTGATTTGATTGTGGTTATTTTTGAAGGGTCCGAGACAATCTTTTTCAAAAATATTGATATTCCCTCTGTAACACCTACAATCCGGTCAGCTTTTTCATACATGTAGTGCATGTACTTCTTGAGCCATCTGGTAAACAGGGACCGGTCAAGATTTCCAAAATCCTCAGACGATTCCGGTTGGAGATCGCGGATTTCCAGGACAAATTTACATTTTTTTAATTTACTTAGAAGCCAGGCTATCAGGGGAGTTGTAATCGGCGGTGATGAGCCTATTAAAATATCGAAATTATCTTTTAATTTGAAGGAATTGAATATAGTCGTGAATAAAAAGATGATAAACCCGAGCATTCTCTTTTTCGGTTGGGAATTTGAGGCCGGGGGGACCCAGCTCCGGTATACTTTGACACCATCTAACTCCTCGTAGTAGAAGAACTTACCTTTATATTTCGGCGGTACAATACCATCCGGATAGTTCGGTATTGCAGTCAAAACAGAGACATTATGCCCTTGTTTGGCAAAATAGCGTGCAAATTCGAAAATTCGCCTTACTGCTCCCCTCTCAGGAGGAAAATGTTGGGTTACAAACAAAATATTCATATACTATACCAGTTAAATTTTACACAATAAATCGTTTTCTCGCAAGGGTTTTTATGGCTAAAACTTTTTTAATTTTTTATTCTTAAATACTTGACTGAACTACTATTAGGCAATATTTTTTAAAAAAATTGGAAGTTTTTAGAACATAATGTGTATAAAGTATAACTTAACAACTTGAGAGGTATTTGTTATGCGTAAGGTAACTACAATCATTTTTTTAATGCTCGCTCTTTTTGCTTTTGCAGCACTATTAATGGCTGAAGAAGCAGCAAAAGAGGAAAAAGCAGCCCACGATTACGTTGGCTCTGCTAAGTGTAAAATGTGTCATAAAGCTGAATTCACAGCTTGGGAAGCAACACCACATGCAAAAGCATTTGATGTTCTTTCTGATGAAGAAAAAGCTAAACCGGAATGTGTCAGCTGTCATATCACCGGTACACTGGCAAAAGACGGTTCCACCATCGAAGGTGTCGGCTGTGAAGCTTGTCACGGACCTGGCGGCGATTACAAATCGCCTAAAATTATGTCCAAGAAAAAATGGGCAGCTGATCCAGATACATACAAACAGATGGCAATTGATGCAGGCTTAGTCTATCCGACTGAAGAAACCTGTGTAAGATGTCATAAAAAAGAAGGAAACGCGAACTTTAAAGAATTCAATTTCGAAGAGATGAAGGGCAAAGTTCACCCGGTTTCTGAATAATTAGTTTTGAAGAATAATTTTATAAACCTGCTCACATAAGTGAGCAGGTTTTTTTTATACTATTTTGAATGGAAATGTTCGCACAGATACCCACTTAAAGTTTGCAAGGGGAGTGACTAAATCGATTGCTGTGGCAAAGAATGTTTCATTCGGGAGGTATGATGCAATAGCATCCTTTACATGTTCTACTCTATGAGGCGAAATTTCACGGGCCAAAGTTACATGGGGTTTATATATTTTATGCGGAAGCGCTAATCCAAATTTGCTGTAGAGCTGGTAATACAATTCTGTCAGATTCTGATTCTCTTTGATATTCCAATAGATTACTGGAGATCTTGGATAAAAATCACCGATGGTTTCAAGCTCAACGGTAAGGGGATTAAAATTTGAAGCAACTTCCTGTAACATATCCGACATATCAGCAATTGATTTACTTGTCTGGAAAGGAAAGACAATAGTCAGATGTGCGGAGACCTGCTTATATACCGGATCATACCGTTCTCTGAATTGCTGAGCAATTTTATCTAAATTATCCGGGAGATAAATAACGACAGCATACTCAATCTGTCTCCGGTTCTTCACATCATCATCAAATTTAAACTGTTCCATAGTTCCTTATCTATTTGTGAAAAAGAATTTCTATTCTGCGGTTTTTGTTTCTCCCGGCTGCGGTGTCATTAGATGCAACAAAATCGACTTCACCTTTTCCATACACTTCCATCCGGGTTGCATCAATACCGAGCGTGATCATATAATCATATACCCGGCGGGCACGTTTTTCTGAAAGCTTTTTATTAGCAACCGTTGTCCCAATATTATCGGTGTAGCCGTTGATGTCAATTCTTACATCATCAACAAATTTTAAAACTCTTGCAAGGTCTTTTAATCGTTCTCTGTTTTTCGGGTCGACTTCAAATGAACCTGGCGGATAGTCGATATTCAAAACCAGCGGTTTTGCAAGAAACGAAAGATCGATACATCCGTTTTT
Organism: Calditrichota bacterium; assembly: GCA_008501655.1. Taxonomy (GTDB): domain Bacteria; phylum Zixibacteria; class MSB-5A5; order GN15; family FEB-12; genus QQUK01. Next base: position 6,384 of record QQUK01000112.1, on the reverse strand, counting down.
ATCAACATCAACACCATAGAGGGTGTTAGGACAATCATCAATACCGTCAGGAACACCATCGGCATCAGTGTCAATTGGACAGCCGGATAGATCGACATGGGCTCCTATACGGTTTTTGGGGCATTTATCCTGATAATCGGAGATACCATCAAAATCGGAATCTACAGGACAACCATGGATATCCACAAAGCCGATAGCGGTTCTCTCGGTATTAGGACAATGATCCAGTCCGTCAGCAATACCGTCGGAGTCAGAATCTTCCGCACAACCAAAACGGTCAACTATGGCACCAAACGGTGTATCTAAGCAGCGGTCATTGGAATCATCTATACCGTCAGCATCAGAGTCGACAGAACGTCTGTTGTGTACAATCTGCACCGGTTCCGATCTCCGCCAGTTTTCATCCGATGCCCAGTTAGTTTTCTTAAAACCACCAAAAAGAAATTTTAGAGAAACACCGATAGTCATATGCCAGTTGGGACGGTCTGATTCAACCGATGAAGCGAACTCCTGCCCGGCACCGGTCATATAGTCAGCCTGAAAATCTAATCCGAAGACCCATTTAGGAGAAAGACTAAAATCTATTCCGGCAGCTCCGGTAAAAAACAGTTCGGTCGCTTTATAGTCTACAGTTTCATCATAAATACCATCAACATTGTATAACGTATCTGTCAGAGCATCGCGAACTTCCCAATTCATCAAACCCGAACCGAGACCAACAAGAAAGGCAATACGTCCATCAGGAGAAGTCAGATATTTTTTTACCAGCACTCCGTATCTTTCGGATTTCCAGATTGCTGTCGAATAAATTTTATCCAATGAAAATGAAAACTTGGAGCTTCCCGATGTATCGTTATAAAGTTCATGCTGCATATAATTAAATTCAAAAATATAATTATCACTGAACCTATATCCGATCATTCCTCCTATTGTCTGTTGGGACGGGAACGATGATGAATCGAGGGCAGAATTGGATAGATTTGAAAAACCGCCTTTGATACCAAGGTAATAGGTATAGTCAGAAGCGTTTGTCTGAGAAATTACGATGAGAATGATAAATACGGTTATAAGTTTTTTCATCTAATTAATACAATTTTCTAATCACAGCGTTTGTATAATATTTTTTTAATATCTGGTCATACGCCCAGCCTACCCGGGAATAGCCGATTGCACCACACTGACACATACCAACCCCATGACCATACCCTTTTCCGGCAAAGGTTACCTGAGTTATATACCCTTTATTGTCTCTTGATATATTGACATCAAAATTATCAGAAGGCAAGATTAAATCGGGGTTTGATGTCCGGCCGATTACCCAGCGAATGCGATCTTTTTTGAAAATGAACTTATCATGATCTGTTATTACAACCATAGTAGAGATACGTCCACCCGGTGTATGTTCTGAAATCTGAATATCTTTTATTTTGCCGATACGGAGGTCTCTGCCCCGGTCTGAAGCAAGATACTGTTCAATCCGTCCCCGAAGCTGTTCTTCAGTGAAATGCTCTTTCCATCGGAAATATTTTGACCAGCTGCAGGCATCATCATCTTTGACTGCTTTGAGATACGGAACTTCTTTTCTGTCCCATACCATCTCAATATTGTCCGTCATACCGCCGCAGGTTGAATGATAATATGCGTTGATAAAATCATCATTGTGGAAGAGTACATCTCCGGTTGTCTGCTCAATTGCTTTGTTGACCAGACTCAATTCGACATTGGCGCCGTCATAGACCTGATCGATGATACTTGATTTCATATCATACGGCTGAGCACCATATTGTTTCAGATGCGCCATGGCATAAGTACGGGCTGCAACAGCCTGAGCTTTGACAGCTTCGATTTCGCTTTCCTTCCGTTTCCCTAATTCCGGAGGAACGACACCTTTAAGATAATCTTCCATATAAACAACATTGATTAATTGGACATTCCCTCCATTCGGGAGGATACGAAGAATACCGCGATACCGTTTTTTATCAAACTGGATCCGGTTGTTATTACCGCGCGGAATAATATTTACTTCGTCAAGTTTTTCTTCTATCGGATACCCTTTGTGATTATAGACGGTGACATACTGCCCCTGATTTTTCACTTTTACCGGCTGTGATGAATAATAAATCGACTGGTTGCCGTTTTTCAGACATTCGATTGCAAAAGTACCGTCTGCTGTCACAGCAACATCTTTTTTATTCTCTTCTAAGAGTACTCTTACAAACGGGATTTTAATAAATACTCCCATCTTTTCTTCCTGAAGTCCCGGGACCCGGGCACAACTCCAGACGATAACCATCAGTAATATGGCAGTGCCGAATCTTGCAAAATATTTAATAAAGTTTTTCAAAAGTCCTTCCTATTTCTTCTGAGGCGGTAAATGTATCATACCCAAAAGAGGTGTATTTCCGTTTTTATCTTTTGCTTTGTGTATCGGTTTTGCTCGTAAGGTGTGCTCTGCCAATACCCCATACGAAACAGCCTCAAGATAATCAGCCGGGATACCAAGTTCGTCAATACTGCATATCTGAAGTTCTGGTAATTTTATCTGTAACTGTTTCACTAAGAAGATGTTTTTTCTTCCCCCGCCGGTCAAATATAATTTTTTAATTTTTTTATCTTTTTTGGTTAGTTTTTTCAACTGTTTGCTGATTTCGCTACACGTTAACTCGATTGCGGTAGTAAACAAATCTTCTGCTGACAGCTCAAACTGTTTTTGAAAAGATAAAATCTTCTCGATTGTCGACTTGCCAAATCTCTCTCTGCCGGTTGATTCTTGTTTTGACTCAAAGAAAGAATCTGCGGAGAGCAGAGTAAGCAAACGTTTTGAAATCGTACCTTTTGAAGCTATATCACCGTTTCTATCTGATTTTTTACCAAACAAGGTCTGAGCCAGGAGGTCAGAAAGGATATTTCCGGGACCGATATCAAGAGCGATTATTTCTGATTTTACAGATTTTGCAGGGAGATAAAAATAGTTTGCCATTCCGCCGACATTAAGAATCAGATGAGATTGTTTGCTATCTGAGAACAGTTTTGCGACAGCTCCGGTGGTGATCGGTGCCCCCTCATTACCTAAAGCAATATCAGCCTGTCGGAAGTCAGCAATAACCGGCAGTTTAGTCTCTTGTGCTATACAGGCTGGTGAACCGATTTGGCAGGTAGCTGATTTTTTTTTATCCGGCAGGTGCCTGATGGTCTGACCGTGTGATGCGATTAAATCAATTTTTCTTTTGTTACTTTTATAAAATGAATCAACAAACTTTTTTGCCTGCTTCCCTATAAAACATCCGAGTTTGTTATCAAGATGCATTATCTCTTCAAGACTTACATTTCGGTTATCAGCAGCTGTTTTCAGTGATTCTTTCAAAGTTTTTGGAAAGGGAATATCAGCACCATTGACAAATTTGACAGTATATGCTGACGACCGGGAGATTTCTGCTAAGGCAAGATCGAGTGAATCAATCGATGTACCGCTGTTTATTCCCAGAATAAGCAGTTTCTTTTTTTTTATTAATCTGTTTAGCATTTTTACTACTTTTTAAGTAAATACCGACTGTATCATTTTCAATTTTAAACCTGCAACCCTTTCAAGAGCTGTTTGTAATCTTTTTTCCGGTATTTCATTAGTATGAACAGCGTGATGGAAGTGTTCGTATGCTTCCATTGAGGCATCAAGGTTCTGTCCGAATAGTAAAATATCATGTCCGGCTAAAAATGCTTTCACCGTTCGTTGACCATAATCACCAAGAGGGTCGCACCCTTTCATTGTTAAGTCATCGGAAATAACCGCACCATCATAGTTAAGTTCGCTTCTTAAGTAGCTTTGAATAAATTCTTCAGAACCGGTGACAAGGGTATCATTCATCTTTGGCAGTGAAATATGGGTTGTCATTATCAAGTCGGCACCGGCTTCTGCTCCGACCAAAAAGACTTCTTTTTCCCGAAGTGACCAGATATGAAAATCAAAATCACCGACAGCAGTTGCTTTATGCGGGTCAACAGATGCATCACCAAGACCGGGAAAATGTTTTAAGCATGACAGGATATTCTGTTTTTTGGCAAGTTTGACAGATTCTTCGATAAACGGTATCACAGTTTCTTTGGTCGTCCCATAACAGCGGTCTTTGAGACACTCATTTTTTTCGTTTAAAAAGATATCACAGACCGGTGCCAGGTTAATATTTATGCCTAAGGCATCAAGATAAATAAGTGATTTTTCATAGTCATCTTTGAATTTTTCAAGCGAATATTTTTCGACATAGTCCATTGCAGAATGTATTTCTGCAGGCACACCTTTAATACGGGAAACCCGACCGCCTTCCTGGTCAATCGCAATAAATGGTTTGGCATCGGTTGCATCTTTAATCTGAGTGATCGTTTCTTTTAAATCGGTTATTGATTCACAATTATCTGCAAACAGTATAACCCCACCGATATTTTCTTCAGCAAGAAAATTTAAAAAAACTTTCGATGGATTTCGTCCTTGAAATCCAATTATAAATAATTGTCCAATCTGACTGGTAATTGTATTCATAGTGTTAGCCCTTTTATATTAAGAAATATATTACACTTTTTTATTACGTTATACAAACTAAATTCCTTCCTTCACCTTTCGCTTTATACAATGCTTTATCAGCGAGCGATACAAGTTCTTCCTGCGAATATCCGTTTTCCGGATATGAGCTTAGTCCGACAGATACAGTGAGAGAAATTTTTTCTCCTTTTTCTATCATAAACGTATGTCGTTCAACATTTGTTCGGATTCTTTCACCAATAATATTTGCATCAACCTGAGGTGTCTGAGGCAGGATAACCGCAAACTCTTCGCCACCGTAACGGGCAAAAATATCAACATCGCGAATCGATTTTTTAATAATGCGGGAAAGCTCTTTTAAAACCATATTACCTGATTCATGACCATATGTATCATTGAGCTTTTTAAACCAGTCTATATCGACCATGATAAGTGAGAGTGGAAGCTGATACCTTGAGGCTCTTCGTTTTTCCTCTTCAAGTTTCTGAACAAAATATCTATAATTAAACGCTTCCGTAAGTTCATCTTTGACCGTCATCGCTTCCATTTTTTTGTGCAGTTCAGAGTTTTCAAAGGCTAATGCAGCTGAACGAGATACAGCTGAAAGAAGCTGTAAGTCCCTTTCATTGTAATATCCGGCAGTTGATGATTCAGCTACCAATAAACCACGAACTCTATCATGGGCTACCATCGGGACAATCATCAGAGAACGGGAATTTTTGGTCATCGGCTGGTAATCTTCACGGTTGGTGATATCTTTTATCACAAGTGGATTATTCTGCCGGCATGCCTTATCAAATAGTTCAGAATACTCTTTATCTATCTGTTTGAGATGGAAACTATTTTTTTTGTTTTGATAGCGTGCCCGGAAGAGAAAGTTACCTTTGTTATCTGAAAAGATTATTGCATATGACTCATAATGCAGAACTTTTCCCATAAGATGCATGACTTCAGCAATGATCGAATCAGAATCAAGAATTGACGCTAATACACGGGAGTTTTCATAAATCATCTCAAGGTGCGCCTGATATTTTTCAAGTTCTGATGTACGCAAGTTAAGCGTATTGAGAAGTTTTAACATCCTGCTTTCAGACCTGTGCAAATATTCTGAAGCATATACTAATCCAAAATAAAAGACCCAGAAGAATCCGAAAACTAAAGACGCATTTAGCATATGCTCAATATCAAATGTCTGCGAAATAGCTAAGATATATCCGATTGAAAGCAACCCGATGACTATAATCGAAGTATAGAACGTCAAAACATAAGCAGCGACTGAAATTGTCAGAATAAATAAAAGGAAATAGGAAGAATGAATCCCGCCGGTATTCAGAATAACCAGAGGGACAAAAAAGAGGTCATAGATGATCATTGAAAGATAGGCAAGTTTTATATCAAACTTGTTGATAGTTGCAATATAAAACAGTAGAGACTGACAGGCAAAGGTGCCTATCAGAATATAAAAGAGATTCTTTTCTATCTCAAAAGAGTTATCTATAAACGTCAGCCAGCAAATAGAGATTAAAACCAAAAGTCTGGCAAGCAGATTTATCTTATCAACTCTTGGAAGCAGCGTTTTATTTCGGTCTAAGAAAATCTTCATTGCATATATATCCTATCATCAGATATATCGGCTTATTTTTGAGTTTATTTATTGAGAGATAAGGAATTAGAGAAAATTTATTATGAATAGGGCTTTTTTAGGAGTTTAAATTCGTTCCTCCTGGGTTTCTGTTCAATAAACAGGTTTTTTACTACGACAAGTCACCATTTAGCATAAATCTAACTTTTTTTGTCCCCATTAAAACTCAAAACTGGTCTCTCTGTTTTTATTTGCTTTTTTTTATAGAAAC
>QQUK01000074.1 GCA_008501655.1 Calditrichota bacterium | reverse complement strand
CGGTAGAATCTCCATCTCCCCAGAAAAATTGGTAATACAGGTCATTCGCTTCAATATCAGTAGTTTGTGATGTAAACTGATATGAAACACCACTATCCCCCTGTGATACTCCAGTTGGAAGAGATGGTTTTGCCGGTGCTGAGTTTGCTTCAGTATTATTTCCAACAGCAACAGATATTTCTATAACAGCTGAATCTACCCATTTCAGCTTTACAAGCATATCAATAGGGGAAACAGAACGCTGCCCGGCTGATTCTATCTTCGATCGGAACACAGATTCCAATGGAGTACCGCCAACTTCAACATCGGCACCGCCATCAAGAAAACAGCTCGGGTAACCCGCAAAATTATAGTCAATAGTCAGCCTGTCATACGCTTTTAAATTGATATCGCCAACCATCGCTGTATACAAAAAAGGATAATCATGTGAATCGTAAATCTGAGCAAGCACAGACCGTGCTATAGGGCAGGTACCTCAGCCGGATGAGGTGCCTTCCTCTAAATAAACTGTATGAGTAAAATTTGGGGCTATCTGATGTTGCCCGATTTCATTAATCCCAGCCTGACAAGCAGCATCAGCATAATAAGCTAAAAACCAGTATCCATTTGGAGGGTAAGCATCACTGACAATAGGATCGGAGTTAAACATTACTGCCTGAGCCATGATATTGTCCGATTGGATGTCACCGTAACCATATATATTACCATCCCATAGAGCAGTTGTATCGAGCGTTTCTTTATCTTTAAGGTCTACCGGAAGATCAAGGGCAAAACCTAAAAATCCAAACTTGTAATGGTCTAAATTAGCGTCCTGGAATCGTGAATACGGTTCAACGACAAATACTTTTAGATTTCCGGTGTAATCCTGCGCAAGCACCGATGAACTTAGAATGATAAAACTGAAAATGAGCACAAAAAGTTTTTTCATAGAGATTCTCTGTTCTTTTATAATCTAAACGTCAACCCGGTCGAAACAGTGAAGTCATCATAGTTGTAAACATCTACTGTCGAGTTGTTATTAGTAAATTCTACATTTAGTACCGGTTCTACAAACCTTCCGGATGGAAGGACAATTGGGAATTGTATAGTTAAGAATAATTTGCGCATACTATCAGCACGGTCTTGGGTATTTACTGTAGAGACTATCCCATCATGACGTTCGACAACCCGAAGATGGTTTTTATCCCAATATCCGTATCCAAAAGTTGTAATAGTTTTTGGAATCAGATATGTTTTTATTTTTCCCTGTATTGAAAAACCATCATAAGAAGAAACCCAGGGAGAGAGATATCCGGTTGAATAGCCTAACACCAGAGTGCTGTCTTTAATATCATTAAAGTCCCTATAGTAATAAATCAAAGATAAACCGGTTTTCTTGCCTAACGGACGGGAAAAACGAGTAGAGAAGTAAAAAGCATTTAAGTCTGCATCTTTTTGATTACCATACGCATCTTCGTCTGTATTAATCGCATAGATCATCGGATCAGTATAAATTGTATCAGTTCCAACTATAAACATCAATGGTTTAAACTCAGGAAGATAGTTATACTTTTCATAAGTATATCCTGATTCGATATCAATCGAATTTGAACCAAATATTGTAAAATTGAGACCGGAAAATATTTCTGTTAACTTTTTATCTGGAACATCATCACTGGCATATCCGGTTGATTTCCAGGATACGCCTGTTCTGAGATGAATACTTTTTGAAACATCATACCCAAAACCTGCCAATGCTGATATATCCTGTTTTACAAATTCTGTACTGTTAGTGGTTAATGCTTCTTTGTAAGAGTATTTCTGAAATGAACCTGTTAATAGTAATGAAAAATTTGATGAATCAGATAAAGGAAGGAATGTTAATCCCGAACCGTATGTAATGTTTGAAAGGTTCGGATTTTTACCATAATTAGTATATTCCGCAAAGACATTTAATTCACTGTTTTTTATCGGATAGATATTTGCTGTACTTCGGATTGAAGAATAAAAATCTTTTGCATTCGTTGAATCATTAAACAAATTGTCGGTGTTAACTGAATTTAAATTAAATTCAATATTATAAAATGAACCGGCAAACGATTGTGCTGTTAGAAGTAGAAGTATAATTAATATCTTTTTCATCAGAAACAGACACCTCCGGCACAACCGCTGCTTCCTGATGAAGAAACATTGAGACCGGTTGTAAACTCAGATTCAAAATTTGATCGACACTTCGATATGGAACGACATTTGAATTTAAGCAATGAGAAACTTTCTGATAAGGTCAATGAAACTGATGTAGTATTATCACTGCTGACTAAAGAAGACGGTGAAAAAGAGAATGAACCGGTTGATTTAACCTCTTTAACTTTAGATTGAAACTCATCCGGGATGCCATTATTGTCGGTGTCTATGATATTGTCATCAAAACCATCACCATCTAAATCGATAAATGAACTCCCTCCACCAAAGGCTGCTACTGATAGCAATAAACTGAAAAAGACTATTAATGATGTACGCATATATATAATCTCCAAGATGCTCTATAATTAAGATAAAATATATCTTATAAATAATATTCATCAAGTAAAAAATTACCGAATGAGTAAAAACTCATTCGGTAATTGACTTATATCAAGTTACATTTTTACATTCCACAAGTAGGTTGTGTTCCTGCAGCGAACATAAACTCAACCATCATAACGATATCAGCGATATTGATAGAGCCGTCACCGTCAGCATCAGCTGTGGCAAGGATTGCCGGAGGCGGTCCCTCACTGAATGAATATTCGACAAGATAAACCAGATCAGCTACATCAACAGTCGCATTGCCGTCAATATCAAGACAGGTCCAGCTGGAAACATTCATCGTCACCGCAACCTGATGGCCCGGAGTATCAGGGTCATTTGAGGATACCAATACCATTCCGGAATAAAGTCCATCTTCCAGATCAGTCGCATCAAATGTCAGATCGACAACAGCCTGTGCAAACGGTTCAATAACACCACCGGTCGGATTTGCCGACAACCAGCTCTGAGTAGAGAACTCAACTACCATATTATCATGAACGTAATCAGCATTATAGACAACTGTCAAACCATCATCCGATGCTGCGTTCTGAATACCGATGGTACCGCTCTGCAGAGTCAGGGAACCGGCATCCATCGTGCCGTATTGCAGGGTGACCTGACCGTCAGGGTAGAGGACAAACTGGAACGATAACGAACCGCTGCCGGTCGAGGAATAATAGAGCGGTGCATTGACAAACGAAAGAATGAATCTGCCGTTGGCTGCATCATAATAGTAATAGACATTACCGCCCTTTCTCAAATCGATATCATCCCACCAGCCGCAGATCATCGATGTGACCGTGGTCGTCGGGAGAGCTGCATTCAATCTC
>QQUK01000328.1 GCA_008501655.1 Calditrichota bacterium | reverse complement strand
TAAAACCACCTGTTACTTTGGAAATAACCATATGGCTTACTTTAAAGCCTACTGATGAATGAGTAGCATCAATTTTCCATGTACCGCCAAAAGAAACAGCAGATAGGGTTAAAACAGCGATGGCGGTTAAAATCAGTTTTTTCATGTTTGTATTCTTCCGGGAATAATAATAGGTTAATGTTAAACTATATTCCTTTAAAACCAATAAGAGACTGAACAGTTCCAAATTTACTATTATTTGTAAGAATTTATCTGAATGCAAAAACCATTATTGCACCGGTTATATAGGCAAGCACCCACCAGCTGTAAGCGATAGTAGAATAAACAGATAGACTTTTCGGGAATTGCGTTTCCGGGCTGTTATTATTTTTAAATCTCCAAATTAGAATACAGTCGGTCAACATCGCTCCTAATGAAGAATATCCTAATATCCCATGCGGAGAAAAGGGTGAATTTTCAGAGCCGATAATCATACACGCTGTAGCTATTATATCAAACAGCACCCCGGCAGTCAGAAAGAACAGAACTTTCCCGGTAGCTTTATTATGTCTGATTTTCTGAATGATAAAAATGGTATAAAAAATTAGAGCTAAATTTACGATGGTTGTTCCTGCAATGATTACCGGTTTCATTATAATATCATCCTTTTCTAAATTCTGACTATTTTATTTTTCTCTGTCTCACAGCTTCAAAAAGACAAACACCGGTAGCAACTGAGACATTCAAACATTCAACTTTCCCAAACATCGGGATACTTACCAGGAAATCAGATTTTACTTCTGTTAATCTCCGGACACCTTTTCCCTCTGCCCCGAGAACAACTGCGAGTGGTCCTTTTAAGTCAACTTCATATATCGATTGGGTAGCTTTATCCGATGTCGCTACAAACCAGATACCTCGTTCTTTGAGGTCGTCGATGACTCTTGCCATATTGGTAACTTGCACAAACGGGACATTCTCGGCACCTCCCGATGCTATTTCAACGACTGTACTTGTTAACGATACAGCTCTGTCTTTTGGAGCAATTACGGCATTTACACCGGCTGCATCAGCAGTCCGCAGACATGCTCCTAAGTTATGGGGATCTTGCACGCCATCGAGAAACAATAAAAATGGTGGTGACGTTAAATTATCAAGGATTTGATATAAGTCATCTTCTGACTTCACCGAGACTGAAACAGAACGGTTCACATGTTTACTTTTTCGGTGTTGTTGTCCGTGTTCTCTTTTTGACATAGGCAAATATGAATAAAATTCATTAAAGATGCAAATACAAATACAATCCATTTTAAAGCTCAATTTTGTTATTATATTGACATAATTGACAATTATACCTATCTTATTCTTATACTTATAGAGCTTTTTTACCATATTCTGCAAGCGAGGACATTTATAGTTAATCAATAATATACGTTATCTGTAGCATTGGAGGTATTTTGCGTTATCTCAGTAAGGTTTTTGTGCTCACTTTTCTGATTTGCCTTATCATCTCGGGAAAGTCATTATCTAATCAGATGTATCAATTTTCAAATCTTCAAAACCAGCTTCAAATCCTCGAAGAGAACGAGGAAGGTCTTACATTACAACTTCAAATTGGGGATATCCGCTTTGCTGAAGTATCAACTCAGCAGGGTAATTTTAATCTCATTGCAATCGAAGGATTTGCACGGTCACAGAAAATCAGTGAACCATCATTGCCGGTTTTAAATAAAATGATCGCTGTCCCAATCGATGCTTCTGTAAATTATCAAATTATTGCTTCATCGTATGCAGAGATCGATATGGAATCTCTCGGTATCAGGCAATTAGTTATGCCGACTCAGGTCTCTGTCTCTAAATCTGATGATCCTTTTTCAATCCCGTTTGAAATGAATCAATCGATTTACGAGCAGTCATCATACTATTCACTTCCACTTGTTGAGACCAATGATCTTGGTATAATGCGTGGTGTGAGACTTGGAATGATTTCGGTCTCTCCGGTTGAATACAACCCTGCTACAAATAAGATTAGGGTGTATAATGATATAACAGTCAAAGTAACGTTCGAAAATGCTAATTACAGCAAAACGTATGATAATTATGACAATCATTATTCTCCTTTCTTTGAACCTATTTACGACAAGCTGATAAATGCTGAGAGTATGTACGGTGTAAATAAATCTGATTTGGTTACCTACCCTATCAAATATTTGGTTATTGCCGACAGAATGTTTGAAGCACAGCTTCAGCCATTTTTAGAATGGAAAACTAAAAAAGGGTATACTGTAGTTGCTGCTTATACTGATGAAATAGGCACAACGACTACATCGATAAAGTCTTATATTCAGTCTTTATATAATGCCGGCACTCCATCCGATCCGGCTCCATCATTTGTACTATTTGTTGGTGACGCCCAGCAAGTCCCATCATGGAGCGGCTCAGCTGGTTCACATATAACTGATTTACGGTATTGTGAATTCACCGGTGATGATTTCCCTGAAATCTATTATGGCCGTTTTTCTGCTCAAAACACAGCTCAGCTTCAACCGCAGATTGATAAAACTTTAGAATATGAACAATATCAGATGCCTGACCCAAGCTACCTTGAACGGGTAACTCTTGTTTCCGGTGTTGATGGAACCTATGCTCCTACACATGGTAATGGTCAGATAAATTATGGTACCGATTTGTATTTTAATGCTGCTCATGGTATCGCTTCTAATGTTTGGCTCTACCCTGCATCAGATCAATCCGGAGCTGCAGGTGATATTATCGAATCAGTATCAGATGGTGTTGGATTATACAACTATACTGCTCACTGCTCGCACACCGGTCATGCTGATCCATCGTTTACAACATCAGATGTTCCCGGATTAACAAATTTCCATCAGTATCTTTTAGGTATTGGGAACTGCTGTTTATCAAATACATTTGGTACCGATTATTCCACTCCTTGCTTTGGAGAAGCATTCCTTCAGCTTGCAGATGCAGGCGGTATTGGATATATCGGTGGTACAAACAGCACTTACTGGGATGAAGATTACTGGTGGGGTGTCGGCTATGGTCCAGTTGTCGGTAGCGGTCCTACTTACGAAGAGACAAGTATTGGCGTTTATGACGGACTTTTCCATGAACATGGCGAACCGGTCTCCGAACATTACATTACAAACTCAGCAATTATGTTTGCAGGTAATATGGCTGTTACCGAATCAGGTTCAAGCCTTACCCAGTACTATTGGGAAATATATCATCTGATGGGTGACCCCTCAGTTATGACATATATCGGAATTCCATCAGTTAACACTGTATCTCATGATGCTGTAGCTCTTATAACCACAACATCATTTACTGTTAATGCCGAACCGGGTTCTTATGTTGGTATCTCATTTAATGGCGTACTGCAGGGTGCTGCTT
>QQUK01000354.1 GCA_008501655.1 Calditrichota bacterium | reverse complement strand
GGTACTATATCCGATTTTGACGGCGACAATCTCGAAAAAGGCTCGGTAGCATTTACTATTCAAACAGCATCAGTTGATACAGATGATGAAGGCCGTGACAAACACTTACGCAACGAAGACTTTTTTGAAGTAGACACTTATCCAACGATGACATTTAAATCAAAGTCTATAAAGGCTGATGGCAAAAATTTTAAATTAACAGGTGACCTTACAATCAAAGATGTAACAAAAGAAGTTACCTTTGATGGTACTTTTGCTGGTACTATTGATGATCCATGGGGAAATAAAAGAGCTGGTTTCTCTGCGATTGCCACAATAGATAGAAAAGATTTTGGTATTGAATTTGGTAAAGTTATGGATAACGGCGGTCTGATGGTTGGAAATGATGTAGAGATTATGATTGAACTTGAAACTATTATGGAAAAATAAAATTCAGAATTTATATTCTTCATTAAAACCCGTCTACAACGGCGGGTTTTTTTTATAGTTTTCGAATCAGCCCGACTACTTTACCGGCAATAGAAAAATGAGGCGAGTTTTTATCAACAATGATAGGTTCAAAATCATCATTCTCAGGCTGAAGTCTGATTTTACTTTTCTCAGGGAAATATCGTTTAACCGTAGCTTCATCCCCGATCTGGGCAACTATAATCTCGCCGGATCTCGCTATCTGTTGTTTTTGAACAAGGACTATATCACCATTATAAATTCCGGCATTTTTCATTGAATCTCCGCTGACTTTCAGGGAGAATAAATCACCTTTAGGCAAAAATGATGCATCGAGAGCAAACTCTGATTCGATATTTTCAATTGCATCAATAGGCAGGCCGGCAGGTACAGAGCCAACTAAAGGGAGAGTTTTAATTTCCTGAGAAATCTGTGATGTCAATTCAAGCCCTCTTGCAATCAACTTATTCTTTTTTAAATATCCCTTTTTGATTAAAGCGTTGATATGTAGCCGGACTCCATTGGTCGAGGATATCTTCATATATTTACCGATTTCACGAATTGTTGGAGCAGATCCGTGCGCATGTATCTGGTCTTTAATATATTGAAGAACTCGTTCTTGTTTGTCAGTTAACTTGCTTAATACCATATCTTTTCCTCTGTTCGAACACTATATACTGCCCATTTGTTCAGTTGTCAAGAATTAATCTATTATGTTGTTGAATATGTGATACTGGAATTATCTTATTTTTTTGTTTTATAATCACTGAGACTGTCTATATTACTTATAGACCGCTTCACGAAATATGTTCATCACAGATATTATAATCATAACAATCTTCTTATGATCAACAACTTTGAAAACCAAGGAGAGTAATATGAAGACGTATATCATGATGACCAAAATCGCCCCGCATGATGCCCATCTTATTGAGGTCACTCACAAATTACAGGATCATAACAAAAATGCTGCAGCATGGCTTCAGGAAGTAAAAGAATTATGTCCAGAAGTAAATGTGTTAGCGCATTATGCTATTTTAGGTCCGTATGATTTTATGTGTATCTATGAAGCCCCCGATGAAGTAACGGCAGCTAAAATTTCTTTATTAAGTCGTTCCAAAGGTGCTTTCCAGGTAGAAAGCTGGAATGCAATTCCGACCAAAGAACTGGAAGATGTATTGGATTCAGTTCTAACGAATACACAATAAAAAAAGTCCGCCGAAGCGGACTTTACAAAACTATTATGATAAGCAGAAGAATTATTCTTCAGCTTCTTTTTCACGTTTAGCTTCTTCGATGACTTTCTTTGCAGCATCATGCGGAACTTCCTCGTAATGAGAGAATGTTAGGGTATAAACACCCTGTCCCTGAGTCATTGAACGAAGATCTACAGAATATTGATAAAGCTCAGCCTGAGGTACCTGGGCTCGAATTATCTGATTTTTTCCATCCGGATCCATTCCGGCAACTTTACCACGTCTGGAAGAGATATCACCCATAACATCTCCGGTATAATCATTCGGAACCACGACTTCGACATCGAAAATCGGTTCAAGCAGAACCGGTTTAGCATCTAAAAAGCCTTCTCTGAATGCCATACTTCCTGCGATTTTAAAAGCCATATCGGAAGAGTCAACATCATGGTAGGAACCGAAGTAAACAGCTACTTTGACATCAACGACCTGAGAACCGGCAAGTCCGCCGTGAACCATAGATTCAATAACACCTTTTTCGACAGCAGGAATAAATTTAGATGGTATGACGCCACCTTTGATCTCATCATTAAATTCAAATCCTGCTCCACGGGTATTCGGCTCAAGTCTCAGATATACATCACCATATTGACCGCGTCCACCTGATTGTTTTTTATGTTTGTACTGTTTTTCAGCTTTGGCTCGGATTGTTTCGCGATACGGAATTTTCGGCTTTACAAGCTCAACATCAACCCCGAATCTGCTTTTTAATTTGGCTACCAAAACATCAATATGAGTAGGTCCCTGACCATATAGAACCTGCTGTTTCAAAGCCGGATCTGGAACAAGTTTAAAAGTCGGGTCTTCTTCGTGAAGTTTAGTTAAACCGCCGGCAACTTTATCTTCGTCACCTTTTTTGGCAGATTTGATAGCAACATCCATAACCGGGTTAGTGAACTCAACAGGAGGGACTGTTACCGAAAGAGAACCGTCACAAAGAGTATTACCGACATGAGTATCTTTCAACTTTACAAGAACACCGATATCACCGGCTACAATTGAAGGGACCTCAACACGGTTTTTACCCTGAAATGTATAAAGCTGACCGATTCTTTCGGTCGCATCTTTTTGCTGGTTTTTTAAATCAGTTGAACCTTTAATCTCACCATTAAAAGAACGGATAAATGACATTTCACCAAGATGACCTTCATTGACAAGTTTATATACAAAACCTACCGGTTTTGCGGAATTGTCGTTGTTTAACTCGACAACATCTTCAGTATCGGTTTTGACAGCTTTGATGGCTGGCAATAGGTTCGGAGCCGGGCAATATTCATCAATAAAATCAAGGAGTACACGGACACCCATGTTTTTTCCACCGGAACCAAAAAGAATAGGGAAGACCGTCGATTCAATAATACCTTTTTGGAAACCTTTGAGAACATCAGCATCATTAAGAGTACCGGCTTCAAAGAATTTTTCAAGGAGAGTGTCATCAGCTTCAGCGGCGACTTCTACGAGAGCTTCACGTTCCATCTGAGCATCATCTTTCAAGTCTGCCGGGATGTCAATCTCTTTGCGTTCACCGTTAGCATCAAATTCATAAGCTTTCATATGAAGCAGGTCGATGATACCTTTGAAGTTTTCAGCTTCACCAATCGGAATCTGGACAGCTACAGCGTTTTTACCAAAAGCATCTTTAATTGATGTAAGAGTATTACGCCATTTCACGTTTTCGTTTTCCATCTTATTGACAAAG
>QQUK01000312.1 GCA_008501655.1 Calditrichota bacterium | reverse complement strand
CACGAACCGGTTACACTGGAGAAGATGGTGTTGAATTGTATATCCCGAACGCTCTTTGTGCAAAACTGTGGGATGCGGTGACAAAAGCCGGAGCAAAATATGATATGCAGCTTATCGGACTCGGTGCCAGAGATTCGTTAAGGCTTGAAATGAAGATGGCACTCTACGGAAATGACATCAACGATACAACATCACCGGTTGAAGCCGGGTTGAGCTGGATTGTCAATTTTGATAAAGATTTTATCGGTGCCGACACAATCAAACGTCATAAAGAGGAAAAACCAAGCCGGCGTTTGGTTTGTCTGGAACTTGAAGGAAAGGCTTTTCCCCGTCAGGGTTATGATATCATCGTTGCTGACAAAGTTGTCGGACAGTTGACCTCCGGGACATTTTCACCATCGATTGAAAAACCGATAGCTCTCGGCTATCTCCCCAAAGGTTCGACCAAAATCGGTTCGGAAGTCGAGGTTGAAATCCGAAACAAACGGTTTAAAGCGACTGTAGTTAAACCGCCTTTTTATAAAAATGGAAGTCACCGTTAGATGAAAATCGATTTATATCTCACTCCTACTCCGTTCGGCAGAGATTCCGTTGAAGGAAAAACGGTTGTAGTAATTGATGTCCTCCGTTCTTCGACATCGATTTGCCAGGCACTAACTTCCGGAGCAAAAGCAGTGATCCCGATGTCCGGCCGCAGTGAAGCGGTGGAGATGTGGACAAAAATCGGTTCCGATATAGCGATTCTTGCCGGAGAACAATATGGAGTAAAAATCGAAAATTTTCAGCTTGGAAATTCACCGCTTGAATTCACCAGAGAAAACATTGGCGATAAATTTGTGGTCATGGCAACATCAAACGGTACTCCTATTTTTGGACATTCCAAAAAAGCTGCCCTGGTAATCTCCTGCGGATTGGTAAATGTATCTAAAGTCACTGAAAAGATTCTCGATGCCGGGAATGATGTGATCATCGCCTGTGCCGGGAAAGACGGCCAGTTCTCGCTTGAGGATACGTTATGCGGTGGACTCTTAATCGAAAAGATAGCAAAAGCTAAACCGGATGTAATCTTAAATGATGCCGGTAAAATGGCACATCTGTTTTTAGAAACGAGAAAAGAAAATCTCGCGTATTCTATCTCTCAAGGGGAGCATGGAAAATACCTTGAAGATATCGGCTTTGGCAAAGATGTCGAGTTTTCATCCAATACAGACACAATTCCGGTGCTGCCGGTGTTAACTGACGGGAAACTAATCATTGAATAATAAATTTTCATCCAAAATCGAGAAGGTACGTATAAAAAAAATGAAACATAAACTCATACTGACCTTTTTTATTCTGCTGCTCTCAACTACAGATATCTCAGCAACCGATGGTGCACTTTTCAAGTTTAATCTGTATCAAGAGGATCCGGCAAGCGGAGATAAAGTCTTATTGTATGTCGACTCGACTGAGGTTGAAGAAAATACTATTATTTCCGGTTTTATCGGACCATTTTCAGTAGAATTAGAACTTACCGAAATAGATTCTGTCAAAGTACATTTCCTGATACATCTGATAACATTGGGACCAAAAGCTGAGAACCATGCCAAGACGTATGCGGTCGAATACGGTCTCCCTGCCCGCATCGATGATATAAACGGTAAAAATGATACAAAATATATTTTCGATATCATTCCCTTAAAAAAAATAGATATTGACTCATCACGTTGCAGATACAACCACCGTCAAAAAGAGGATTTCACTTTTCAACCGACAGCAAACTTTGATATTTACTATGTTCCGAGTACTCTCGCTGATTTTTTCTACGATTCGATAAAAGAACTTCTGGAAACAAACTTCAGAAAATACAAAGCAAAGTTTAATCTGAATATGCCGGGGAAAACTTTGATTTATGTTCCCCCTTGTCCGATACATTCGGTTATCTGGGATATGCGGTTTGGAATGGCTACCGACCCGACCCGGAATACTTCCTTTGCTATTTATAACAAAGATATAACAACCGTCGACCCTTTTATAGCCACCCATACGGTAATCTTACGTACTTATGGATATTCGGCACCTTTTCTTGCTGAAGGATTCTCAAACTATTTTTCTTTTGCGATATACGATATGAAAAAAATAATCGCTGAAAACAATGAGATAGCAATAGAACCGCTTCTCTCGACATATCAATATTATACAGCTGATCCAAGAGAAACAGATAAGATAGCAACAACGTTTGTGAAATATCTGATAGACCAATATCATTTTGATAGATTTATGGAAGTATATAAACTGGCAGATGATCTCAACCTCCATGAGTCAATAGAAACTACTTATGGCAAAGATATCAAGACACTTGAGGCTGAATGGAAAAACTATATAGACACCGTACAAGTCAATCTGCAGGATTACGGATTTTATGCTTCATTTGCTGAAATGATGATGGACTATCCTCTTGCCCATGAATATAATCTCGAACGGCTCAAACAATCTCCAACCCCAAATGACTCCCTTTCGGCGAAAAATAGTCTCAAGCGTTCGGCATATTTTACCGGTAATTATTATTATGCTGCTGACCTCTGCCGGGAGCTTTTAACATTCAAAGAAAAAGATGCCATGCTCTGGATGGAACTTGCATCATACGAAATGATGAATGGTGAGTATGACAACGCATATAATGACTTTAAAAAAGCAGAACAGCTTGACCCGCATAATGAATTGATCAAATTCAATCTCGCCTTCTATTTTATCATCAATGAAAAATATGATGAGGCAAAAGAGATTCTTAAAAATAATTTCAGAAAAGGCAAAAATGCATCAGCTCAGATTGAAACCAGAATTTTACTTGCTGATATGTTTGCACGGTCTTCATCTGAAACTGACAGAGAACATGCTGAAAAAAACTATTCTGAAGCATTAAAAATGTATAAAGGTATCCTTCAGGTTAATAGTTCAAATGCGACAGTCTATCTCTGGATGGGGAGAGCACATCTTGGATTAAAAGATTACACACAGGCAATTAACAATCTGCATATTGCCGAATTTCTGGAATCAAGACCGTTCTATCAGGGAATGATAGCCCTCTGGCTTGGAAAAGCATACTTGGAGTCCGGAAAAAAAGTACAAGCAAAAGAATATCTCTCGCAGGTTTTTTCGTTTGCCTCTGCTGACTACCATCAGACTGAAGCAAAACAACTTTTAAACAAAATAAAATAGAAACGTAGATGTTTAATTTCTTAAATACATCGGTGCTCTTTGCTGCAGCGGCAGCATTGATACCACTTATCATTCATCTTTTCTCAAAACGAAAAGTCAAGATTATTGAATTTTCATCGGTAAAGCATCTGAAGATGATGCAGAAACGTCAGGTGAGAAAGCTGAAGATAAAACAACTCCTTCTTCTGCTTTTGCGGATGCTTATCATCTTTTTAGTTGTCCTTGCATTTGCCCGTCCTACAACCGAAACAGGTTCATTCGGCTCCCATGCTTCGGTATCGGCTGTCATCCTGTTTGATAATTCGGTATCAATGGACAGGTATGTCAGTGATGGGAACCTGTTCGATATTGCCAAAAAACGAACCGGAGAACTACTGGACAATTTTGGGGAGTCAGATGAAATTCTTCTATTGCCGCTTGCGGATATTGCCGGTAAAAATGCTGATTTCAGTTTCAGCTCGGTTTCGACCGTAAGAGAGATTTTGGATAATATCTCAGCTAATTATATGGCGGCTGATTTAGAAAAAGGGTTGATAAATTCACTCTCAAAACTAAAAGAAGCAAAAAATCTTAATAAAGAGATATATATCATTACTGACTATCAGCGTTCGATTCTCCCGGACAGCACTCTTTCTGTCGATACATCGATTCCGGTAAATTTTATTGCACTCCCGACTGAAGAAAATGATAACTGTGGAATAGTCTCAGTCGATTTTGGCGGCCAGCTTATTATTCCGGGGCATGATTTTACAATCAAAGCGATGGTTAAAAATCAGTCGAATGAAAAACAGACCAACTTGATTGCCTCATTGATTATTAACGGCAATCGGATGGCACAGACTGAATTTGCTGTTGATGCTGAAAGTGAAACCGAAGTAACATTCACCCGATCCGTATCAACATCCGGTTTCCACTCCGGCTATGTGGAAATATCTGATGATAAATTTGTTGAAGATAACCGCTTTTACTTTTCATTTAAAATCCCCGACCATTTTAATCTGCTGATTATCGATTCTGATAATACCGGGGAGATAATGAAACTTGCACTCTCGCCGGCTACAACCATCAATCAATACTGGTCGACAAAAATCACAAAAGCAAATGCTCTTGCCGGTATCAATTTCTGGGACTACGATGTTCTCTTCTTGACCGGTGCACCAAAACTTGAGACAACTTATATTCAGCGGATAAAATCTTTCCTGACCCAGGGACGACCTGTATTTATTACTTACGATGGACAAACTGACAGTGACTATTTCAACAAGACATACAGTGAACTAACCGGAGTACGTATTGATGAACCGGCTCGCCTTGATTTCACCCGTGCCGGGTATTATTCGCTTTTATCAATCAATATGAACCATCCTGTCTTTTCTGTCTTTGATTACAAAGCGGATGACATTCCCGAACTTAAATTTTTTACTCTTCCAAAAGTTTCAACGATAACAGAAGCTGAGTCAATCATGCTCTTCACCGGAGAACGACCGGCTCTTGTAGAACACAGGTATAAATCCGGTAAAGTCCTAACTTTCACCGGACCTCTTGCTCCGAATTATTCAGATATTACAGCAAACTCATTTTTTGTTCCGATGCTCTCCCGGATAGCTGAATATCTTGCTTCTGACCTTTCAGAATTTGATTTTAAATCTTACTGCGCCCAGAATATTACCCGGGTTCTTCCCGATAATATTTCAACCTCTGGTCCTCTGACTCTGTTGACCCCTGACTCAACTGAGTACAATATTCTCCCGGAGGATGAAGGTTCCCGTATCGTAGCTGCAATCCCATCGGCCAGTCTCCCCGGAGCATATTCAATTTTATCAGGGTTAAAAGAGATAGATAAGTTTTCCCTGAATTTGAATCCTACGGAAGCGGAATTATATCAAACTGATGTTGAGCAGCTTTCACAGGCAATCGGCGCTAAAACAAATAATCTGCTTGCGTATGACTCCCAAATTGGCGAACTTCTTGCTGAAATTCGTTTTGGCAATGAACTTTGGCAGCTCTTTTTATGGATCGCTGTTGTTCTGTTGGCAATTGAGATGATATTATCCCGTTCAAAGGTTTCGGATGAAGAACAATGACACTTCTTTCTGCGGAAAAAATTGCTAAAAGATTTAACGACCAGATAATTTTTGAAAACTCCTCTTTCACCCTCCAATCAAATGAGCGAATTGGTCTTGTCGGGAAAAACGGTTCCGGTAAAACGACTTTGTTTGATATTCTGACCGGTCGGCAAATGCCCGATGAAGGAACTGTAAATAAAAACAAGTCATGTAAAATAGATTATGCTGAACAGGAGAAGGATGATTACCTGAATCTGACTCTTTTTGAATATATTGCTTCCGCAAGGCAGGATCTCTTAGACCTTCATTTTAAAATCACCCAGATTGAAGAACAGCTTTCCCGGACACCAAACGATAAAAAAGCGATAGAAAAATTAGGGGAACTTCATAGTAAGTATGAACATGAAGGCGGGTTTATTTTTGAAACTGAGATTAAAACGATTTTAGGCGGGCTTGCTTTTGAATATGACAGGTTCAACGATAGAGTAGCAAATTTCTCCGGTGGTGAAAAAAACCGGGCATCGCTTGCCAGAGTATTAGCCGGAAACGGTAATCTGCTCCTTTTAGATGAACCGACCAACCATCTCGACATTGAGTCGACAAAATGGCTTGAGGAATATCTTTCGAAAACGGACAAAGCTTTTATCGTAGTTTCCCATGACCGTAAATTTCTGGAAAACACTGTCAATAAAGTCTGGGAGATTATAAACGGAAGAATCGATTTTTATGTCGGCAGATTTGAAAAGTATCTGGTTGACCGGGCAGAACGGAAACGGCTCCATGAACATAAGTATAAACATCAGCAGGAACGGATTGCTCAGCTTGAGGATTTCGTCCGTAGAAATATGGCCGGACAAAAGACAAAACAGGCTCAGTCAAAGTTAAAGTACCTTGCCCGCATCAAACGGCTCCCTCCGCCAGAATCTGATGGTTCCGGTCCGACGATAAAAATGGAAACTTCCGGCCGGTCATACGCACATATTCTTGAAGCAAAAGATATGACTGTCGGATACGGGGATACTGAGATTGTCTCAGATATTTCCTTTGATATATATCGCGGTGACAAAATCGGAGTCATCGGTACAAACGGTTCCGGTAAATCAACATTATTGAAAACATTGATTGGTGAAATCTCAGAAATCAGTGGTGATCTAAAACTCGGTAATAATGTGACAGTAGCATATTTTGACCAGGAACTTTCCGATTTACATATGGATAAATCGGTTCTTGAGAATATCTGGGAACTGGATCCAATGGTAGAAGTCGGTGTGATGCGTTCGTTTCTTGGAAGGTTCGGTTTTACCGGTGAGGATGCTTTAAAAATAGTTTCAACTCTATCGGGTGGAGAAAAAACGAAACTATCACTGGCCCGACTGTTATATCATCCGGCAAATTTTATCATATTTGATGAACCGACGAACCATCTTGATCTCTCTTCGAGGGAAGCACTCGAAGAAGCACTCAACAATTATGACGGTTCCTGTCTTATTGTAAGTCATGACCGTTATTTCCTGGATAAGGTTGCTACAAAAATTTTCTATGTACATAATGCATGCCTTTCAATTTATAATGGTAATTATTCTTATTTTGAAGAAAAGCAGCAGAAATATGCCGACATTAAACCATCATCAAAAAAAGATTCTACGTCCAAACAGAATTATCTTGAGTTTAAAGAAAAATCAAAACGGGCATCAAAACTGAAAAAAGAGATTCAGTCAACCCAGAGTAAAATAGCCGATCATGAAAAACGACTGGAAACACTTTTGGAAGAGATTAATAATAAAATCCCGAAAAATGATTGGGAGAAACTTCAGGATGCGACCGATGAAAAAGTTCGAACTGAGAATGAGCTTCTGCATCTCTATGAAAAACTCGAAGAACTGAATGAGGTGGAACTTGATTAAACTTTTATCAATATCAGGTTCTCCGGTTGCTGATTCCTCAACTGATTATTTACTGAAACATATGGCGGAACAAATTGACGCAAATCTCAAAGATTCAGTCGTTATTGAAACTGAATTTATTAAATTACAAAATCATTCTATTAAACCGTGTGAAGCATGCGGGTTTGACCCGTCACCAAATTTCTGTATCCATGATGATATAAATGATATTTATGACAAACTTATACATGCAGACTGCCTTCTGTTCGGCTCCCCTATTTATTTTGATTCGGTCTCAGCTCAGGCAAAATTATTAATTGATAGATGTAACTGTTTCCGACCACCATATTACCAGGATACCGATTCTGAACATCTATTCAGGAAGCGACTCCCTAAAAAACGCCCCGGTGCAATGGTTTTGGTCGGTGGTGAAGAAACATGGTTTGAAGGAGCACGGCGGGTTGTTGCCGGATTTTTTAAATGGATTGAAATTTCAAACGAAGGACTTGTCTCCTATGGATCACCAGATTATAATAAAAAGGGAACCGTTAGTGATCATCCCGATGTTATACAGGAAGCTGATAATATTGCAAAAAAACTAAGTGACATTTTGAAAGATACACATGACAAATCCAAATAACGACATAAACAGTTATTACTCCAAACGGGCACCTGAATATGAACAGATTTATTATCGGGATATCCCGGAACGGCAACAGGAAATAGCAGATATAGAAATCTATCTGGAAAATCTGGTAACCGGGAAATCAATCCTTGAACTAGCCTGCGGTACCGGATATTGGACAGTTTGCATGAGTAAATCAGCGAAATGCATTATCTCATCCGATTACTCAGCTGAAATGATTACTGAAGCAAAAAAGAAAACTTACATCTGTCCGACTCAGTTTGTGCAGGCTGATATGTATAGTATGCCGATACCGGCACATTCTGTTGATTTAGCGGTATTCGGTTTTTGGTTTTCGCATGAACCAAAGCAAAAATATGAACGGTTTTTCAAACTTATAAAGTCGTTTGTCAAAAAAGACGGCCAAATCTGGCTGCTGGACAATAATTCACCGGCTGAAGGTGATGAATACAAATCGACCGGAACTGATGAACATGGCAACAACTATAAACAGCGGTTTTTAGATAATGGTGAGGAGTATTCGGTTTTAAAGAACTATTTTGATGAAAAGCTGTTAAAAGAGATATTCGACGCCGATTTTGAAATTGAAGAGCTGGTTTATAAAAAATATTACTGGCATATTCTTTTGAAGCCGAAATCGAGTTGATTTATGGACATATGCCTATGATTAACAATAGGTTAGAAAAAAGAATCGTTTGTCCCCTTGCCAAATCAACTTTTTTCTATATATTGTAAGGCTCTAATCGCCAGAAGTTGTTTAAGCGGTTAGCATAATTGTGGAAACAATAATTGTTAAATAAAGGAAGAAACCATGAAAGCTGGTATTCATCCGGAATACAAAGAATTGACTGTCACCTGTGCCTGCGGGAATAAATTTGAGACCCGTTCGACTAGAGATAAAATCAATGTCGAAATCTGCTCACAGTGCCATCCGTTCTTTACCGGTAAACAGAAACTTCTTGATACAGCCGGTCGCGTTGAACGCTTCCGCCGTAAATACAAATTAGAAGAAAAGAAGTCTGAGTAGTTTTTTTTAACAAAAATCAAAAGCGGTGCGTATAATAATTTATACGGCACCGCTTAATTTTTAACAACAAATAAACTGTACAAAAAAGAGAGACATATGCCAGATTTAAATATCGGTGGACAAGCAGTAATTGAAGGTGTGATGATGCGCTCATCGGATAAAATCTCAACCGCTGTCAGAATTCCCAGTGGTGAAATTGTTATAAAAACCGAAGAGTATAAATCGCTTGCTCAACGATATAAAGTCCTCAATCTGCCTCTTTTGCGTGGTGCGGTTGCATTCGTAGAAATGATGATCATCGGAATCAAAACTCTCAATTTCTCAGCTGATATTGCAATGCAGGAGGCTGAAAAAGAAGAAGCCAGGGAAAAAGGGAAAGAATATAACGAGACAGAAAAAAAATCGAATGCATGGATGCTTGCCCTTTCTGCTGTTTTTGCCATGGGCTTTGGTATCGCAATATTCTTTTTCACCCCCTTGCTACTCTCAGATTTATTTGGAATCAATAAAGAGGCTGTCTTTTTTAACCTTGTTGCCGGTGCTATCCGGTTGACTATGTTTGTTCTCTATGTCTGGGGTATATCGTTCTTTGGTGAATTCAGACGAATTTTTCAATATCATGGTGCAGAACATAAATCAATCTATGCTTATGAGATGGGCGAAGATTTAACAGCAGACCGTGCCGCTGAACATACCAGACTACATCCAAGATGCGGAACATCGTTTATCCTTATTGTTGCCTTGCTTGCGATTTTAATCTATGCCATCTCGGATACCATTTATACCGTTGTAACCGGTGCCCCTCCGACTCTGTTTGTCAGATTCGGAATCCACTTTGCTCTCCTCCCGCTTGTCGCCGGGTCATCGTATGAACTGTTAAAACTTTCCGGTAAAACCAGAGATAACGCTATCACCAAGTTCCTTATTCAGCCGGGACTCTGGCTTCAGTGTATCACGACCAAAGAGCCGACCACCGACCAGCTCGAAGTTGCCCTTGCCGCTTTAAAAGCTGCTCTTGGGCTGACATCCGATGACAAAGTAGAGGCTGAACAGCAAGCCCTTTCTTAGCTTTCCCCAAAAATATATATACTTGCCGATTATTCAATTTTGCCGTACTATAGCAATCATGAAACAGGATACCTATGCTTGAATTAGTAGATAAATTAGAAGAAAAACTAAAAACGATTGACGAACAGATGTCGACTCAGGAAGTTCTGACCGATCAGAAAAAGATGATCGAACTCAACCGTGAACGGCAGCATATCGTCTCCGTGCTTGAAATCGGACGGGTATATAAATCGACGCTGATTGGTATCTCCGATTCGAAAGAGATTATAGACGCTGACGAAGATCCTGAACTTGTTGAAATGGCAAAAGAGGAACTTGAACAATTTGAGTCGGTTGTCGATGAGCTCGAATACAAATTCAAATTAAAGCTTCTTCCCCGTGATCCCGACGATGACAAACCAGCGATGGTTGAGATTCGGGCCGGAACCGGCGGAGATGAAGCAGGGATTTTTGTTGGTGATATTTTCAAAATGTTCCAGCGCTTCGCTGATATGCAAAATTGGAAACTTGAGATAATGAGCTCATCCCCTTCAACATCGGGCGGTTTCAAAGAAATCGTATTCTCACTCGCCGGTGATGGTGCCTATGGTATGATGAAATATGAATCAGGCGTTCATCGCGTCCAACGTGTCCCGGCTACTGAAACTCAGGGACGGGTACATACATCGGCTGTCACCGTTGCTGTATTTCCGGAAGCTGAAGATGTTGATATTGCTATTCAGGAAAAAGATCTTAAAGTAGATGTCTACCGTTCCTCCGGTCCCGGCGGTCAATCGGTAAATACAACCGATTCAGCTGTCCGGATTACGTATATTCCAACCGGTCTTGTTGTAACCTGTCAGGACGAAAAATCACAGATTAAAAATAAAGCAAAGGCAATGAAAGTTCTCCGCGCGAGACTGTACGATGCTAAACTTGCTGAACAGCAGGCAAAACTTACCGCAGAACGCCGTACAATGGTTTCAACCGGTGACCGTTCTGCAAAAATCAGAACCTATAATTACCCCCAATCCCGTGTCACAGACCATCGTATCAATCTGACATTGTATAAACTTGATGAAGTTATGGGCGGACAGCTTCAGGAACTTATTGAACCTTTGCAACATCATGAACAGGAAGAAAAATTAAAAATACAGGCTACTCAATAATCATGAAAATCATCAAAATAGCTGCTGCGGTATTATTCACTTTATTACTCTTATATGTCGCCCGTAAAAATGCGATGAACCAACCCCGTTTATACACACATATTGAAAACGGATTCAGTTTTGAATATACATCCGTTCCCAAAGGCTTTGAAGACAGTATTGTCACTATACCGATAAAAATTACGGGACCGTTATCCGATTCTGTTAAACCGGTCTTCCGTAAAGCAAAATTTATTCAGGATGAAACGACAGATATACGCAGATACGACGTTGCTCCGATGTTTTTAACAGATACTGCTAATTCAATCTGGAGCACAAAACTGACTGCCGGAATGCGCGGTAAAAAGACATATTATTATTTTGAAATTAAAGATAACTCCGGTGGTACCCGGGCAAAGTTTACTATGGAAGATGAAAAACCGTTTGTCTTTAAATTTATCGGAATTGTCCCCTCGATAGTACTTGTCACCCATATCGCCTTAATATTCGCAACTTTCTTTTTAGTGACTCTTGCAGCAGTCTATGCCGTTCCCTTGATTACCGGTAATACTACCGATACAATACCCATCGCCAAATTTACTCTATGGGCTGTCATACTCTGCTTTTTAGGCGGATATCCTATCGGGTTTGCCATGAATTGGTTTGCATTTAATGGGCTTTGGGAAGGTGTTCCCTTCGGCACAGATGCTACTGACAATAAAACACAACTCTGGTTTGTCTATCTGCTCTTTTTACTCTTTTCCCTGATTGGATCATTAAAGGGTAAACCGAAACTTGACCTTGTTTCTTCTAAGACTGTGGGATGGCTGGCTGTTGGTTCATTTGTAAATACTCTGTTTATCTTTTTGATACCGCATTCAATTCAATTTACTCCCAACTTCACGATAACGGTCTGTTGGAGTTATATCGGATTTTTTGTACTCCTTTATTTGATCCTGCTTATCAAAAAGCTTACCAGTAAAAGTCATGGCAAATAAAATCATCGAGCATCTTCCTAAATTTATAACCGAACAAGGCAAAATTTTAGCTGATGCCGGAGTGGAACGTGCCAAAGGAGAAATTGAGATAATTCTTTGCTTTCTCCTTGAATGTGACCGATTGAACCTCTATCTGCACGGGGAATCACTTTTTAATGATTCACATCTTGAAAGATTCAACCAAATTATAAAACGAAGACTGACCCGGGAACCGTTACAATATATCTTAGAAGAGTCATGGTTTTTTGGACGAAAGTTTTTTGTCTCCCCAGCCGTTATGGTCCCGACTCCGGAAACAGAACTTCTTTGTGACACCGCCATCGGATTTATCAAACAGTTTCAAATTAAACAACCGAAAATTATAGATTTAGGTGTTGGCTCCGGTGTAATTTCCTGCACCCTTGCTTTAGAAGTACCCAATTCGCAGATTACAGCGCTTGATGTTTCTGCTGAAGCACTTGATGTTGCCAAAAAAAATGCTAAAGATTTAAAAGCTGATTCGAATATGAAGTTTATAGAATCGGATTATTTTACTCATGTAGATTCATCCGAAAAATATGATCTGATACTTGCCAATCCGCCTTACATCTCGGAAGATGAATACAAAGAGCTTCCTCCGGAAGTACTTGCCGACCCGAAAGTATCCCTGACATCAGCAAATGATGGTCTTGGTGCTGTCGAAATTATTTTACGGGATGCTCCAAATTATCTTGCACCAAACGGGAGAATAATGTTTGAAATTGGATACAATCAGGCTGACCGGGTTGCGAAACTAACCGAAAACGATGACCGCTTTACATCAATTGTCATTCTCAAAGATTTAAACGATATTGACCGTGTCGTCATATTAAACTGTTCTTAGTTATGCCGAGAGAATCAAAAGCTGATAAGATAGCAAGGGCGGAAAAAATTGTCGCTCTGCTGAAAAAACATTATCCCGATGCAAAATGTTCGCTGAACTATACAACCATTCATGAACTTATGGTTGCTACGATTCTTTCAGCTCAATGTACCGACGAGCGGGTCAACAAAACTACTCCGGCATTATTTAAAAAATATCGATCAATCAAAGATTTTGCGGAAGCAAATCTGGATGAATTAACTCAGGATATTTTTGCGACCGGATTCCATAATTCTAAAGCAAAGTCAATCAAAAAATCAGCTCAACAGCTTCTGGATTTGTATGATGGTGAAATGCCAAA
>QQUK01000057.1 GCA_008501655.1 Calditrichota bacterium | reverse complement strand
AATAAATTCATTTCGCACTCCGGATAGCTTCGAAGATTCTGACAGCTTCAACTGTCTCTGCAACATCATGTACCCTAATTAAATCAGCTCCGTTTGATAAAGCAACAAGAACTGACGCTATCGACCCGCCGATTCGGTTTTTTGCATCTTTTTTAGTCGAATGAACCGCATTTATAAATGATTTCCGCGATGTCCCGATTAAAATCGGACAATCGAGCAATTTGTATATCTCAAGATTTTTCAAAATCGAAAGATTATCCTCAAGCCGTTTTCCAAACCCGATCCCCGGATCAATGATGATTTTCTCTTTTGAAATCCCGGCTGATTCCGCATACATAATCCGTTGCTGAAAAAAACGGATAATCTCGTCATTGACATTTTCATACCCCGGGTTTTTCTGCATCTCTTTCGGCGTTCCAAGCATATGCATCATTATAAGCGGTGCATTATTCTGTGCTACGACCTCACCCATCGCCTGTGAAAACCGGAGCGCTGAAATATCATTTACTATATCCGCCCCGGAAGCGAGTGCCTGTTTTGCCGTTTCAGATTTATACGTATCGATCGAAATCGGGATTTTAGTCTCTTTCCGGATTGCTTTTATAACCGGAATCACCCGGTTGATCTCTTCCTTTTCAGAAACCGGTTCAGCTCCGGGACGACTTGATTCCCCCCCGATATCAAGTATATCCGCACCATCCTCGACCATCTGTAAAGCTGTTTTTACAGCACTTGAAACAGAAAGATTATTCCTCCATCAGAAAAGGAATCCGGTGTAATATTCAGAATAGCCATAATACATGGCTTTGAAAGGTCGATTTTACTGCTGTTTGCTAATCGAATCATCATTTTAGTTTACATTTACTTTATGATTAAATTGACATCGGATTCTTTTCACTTATATTATATACAAGATACTCGTACATAAATGCAAACATAAATTACATATCCGGAACTATTTATAGTTTCATCTGTTGCGTTTTAATAGACACCTAAAATTTCGAATAACGGAGCAATACTGTGGGAAAACTAATATCAAAAATTATACTCATCCTGTTACTATCAGTTATCACAATAAACGTATCCGCTCAGGATACCCTCTACCTTGAACAGCTAACCAACGGACTGGCTTCACCGGTTTTTGTCGTCTCTCCCCCAGGTGATTCAAGACTGTTTATAGTCGAACAACCGGGAAGAATCAGAATTTTCGATGATACATTATATACTGTCCCGTTTTTAGACATACAACCTCAAGTACGCTACGGCGGAGAACAGGGACTGTTAGGATTAGCCTTTCACCCGAACTATGCTTCAAACGGACAGTTTTTTGTAAACTATACAACTCTTGATGATACCGATCTTTATACACATATCTCCCGATTTACAGTTAGTGCCGGTAATCCAAATATAGCAAATGCCGCAGTCGAAGATACTCTTCTCAGACAATTTCAGCCATTTGGAAATCATAATGGCGGTATGCTTGCCTTCGGACCGGATGGGTATCTCTACATCGGGTTTGGTGATGGAGGAAGCAGTGGTGACCCTCTAAACAGCGGGCAGACAGCAAACACTCTGTTAGGTAAAATGCTCCGTATTGATGTAAACTCCGGTTCACCATATGCAATACCACCATCCAATCCTTATGTAGGCAAACCTGATACTCTTGATGAAATCTGGGCATTCGGTCTTCGAAATCCCTGGCGTTATTCATTCGACCGTTCAACCGGAGATTTGTATATCGCTGATGTCGGACAGAATCTAATTGAAGAGATTGATTTCCAACCTGCTGCAAGCATCGGCGGTGAAAACTATGGGTGGCGTCTCAAAGAAGCTATCAATTGCTACAACCCAACTTCAAACTGTGAAAATGGGGTAACATTGGTTGACCCGATATCTCATTATTTTCGTGGTGGAATCCCATTCAGATGTTCCATTACAGGTGGGTATATCTATAGAGGAAGCTGTCTCCCTCAATATAATGGTCATTACTTTTATGCTGACTATTGCTCCAGTCAGATATGGTCAATCAAGTACGATGGAAACTCTGTAATCGATTCTACTGAATATATTCTCTCTCTGCCGGTTTCCAGTATTTCCTCTTTTGGTGAAGATGCCTCCGGTGAGTTATATGTTGTCAGCTTAGATGGTGCTATATATAGAATCGTTCCTGAAGGTGGTTCAACACAATGCAATACCGGAGATTGCTGTCAGGGTATCAGAGGCAATATTGATAATGATGCTTCTGATTTTATTGATATTTCAGATTTAGTATATTTTGTTGCTTATGCATTCGGCAATCCGGCTGGTCCGGCACCATTTTGTTATGAAGAAGCTGATGTCAATAGTGATGTCGTGCTGGATATTTCAGATATTGTCTATCTGGTCAGTTACATGTTTGGAGCTCCCGCCGGTCCCGCCCCATTAGTATGCTGATATAAAAAAAACAGTTTCCGAATTTTATTCGAAAACTGTTCTCTTAATAATCTTAAGAAAAATTTAATCTATTTATCAGGGGTCGGAGCAGGCTGCTCAACATTCTCTTCAGTACCGGGTGAACGACCGATGATTTCATCAACCTCACGGCTGTCAACTATTTCATTTTCTAAGAGTGCTTTAGAGAGCGCATGAAGTTTATCAACGTTCTCTGTGAGAATCCGGTGTGCTGTTGATTCAGCAGTATCAACAAACTTGCGAATCTCCTGATCAATCATGACCGCAGTAGCTTCTGAATAATCCTGGTGCTGCTGAATTTCACGGCCTAAGAACAGATGTTCTTCGGTTTTGCCGAATGTAACCGGTCCGAGTTTGTCAGACATCCCCCAGTTACAGACCATTTTACGGGCAAGTTTCGTAGCCCGTTCAAGGTCGTTTCCGGCGCCGGTATCAAGCTGATTAAACACAATCAGCTCCGCAACACGACCGCCCATAAGTACAGCAAGGGTCGATTCAAGATATTCCTTTGAATGGGTATGCCGTTCATCAACCGGTAACGAATGAGTAACCCCAAGAGCCATTCCGCGTGGAATAATTGTAACTTTATGAATCGGATCCGCTTTCGGAAGGAACTTGGCAACGAGTGTATGCCCCGCTTCATGATATGCAATCACTTCTTTTTCTTTATCAGCAATCACCATCGACTTACGGGCAGTTCCCATCATTACTTTATCTTTTGCTTCTTCAAAATCTTCCATATAAACAGCATCTTTGTCACCTCGTGATGCTAAAAGGGCAGCTTCATTTACCATGTTGGCAAGGTCGGCACCGGACATTCCCGGTGTTCCCCGGGCAAGGGTATTAAGATTCACATCTCCGGCAAGTTTCACTTTACGGACATGTACGCTCAGAATTCCTTCACGTCCCTTGAGGTCAGGATTGTTTACAACGATCTGTCTGTCAAAACGA
>QQUK01000349.1 GCA_008501655.1 Calditrichota bacterium | reverse complement strand
TCCTGATGAGAGATGTGATCGGGATACCCGTTATGGATTTATGGATAATTTTTATGAATTGTTTAATTCATCCTCATCCGAGATGTCCCAGATTTCTGATTATAAATTTGCATTTTGTGATAATACTGAACATTATCGGGAATCGGGTGGGAAGTCATGCTGGCAGGTTGTTGATGAGTTATTCACAAAAGATATAGACGGAATACCTTTGCCTATTTTCAGACCGGATGAACGGAACCTTGCCGATGGTGCTCCTTACCAGTATATTGGTCCTAATGATGATCTATCGTCACCTGATTATGATATAGGTGCTAAACTTGAAGTCACCAGAAATATTTTATCTAATGCCAGTTCTACCAGAGTAATACAGATATACAATCAGTCAACGATGGAACCAGGAAGGTATGCTCAGGTCGAGTTAGTGAAATTCCAAAAAACTTATCCAGAAAGATATCAGGATCAGGGGAAATCTTCAGTCACAGGAGGTATAAAAGTACTCGGAGCTGAAAACGGTGATTCGCTGAATATATCAGGTGTTCAGCAGTCGTTGCCTTCTCAGGGAAATTATTCAAAACAATCGGTTGCTGATTATTCCTGGTTTTCATCCAAAGTGGAATTAACCGGTACTGATACAATGAATGTTAATGTAACGGAAGTAGTCGGAAGTTTCCCGGTATTGTGTAATGCTTCTCTTGATTCGAATTCAGTTACTCTGGAGATAACACCTGAAAATCTGTTTTCTGAAGACCCATCGGTTACCGTTTTTACTGATAGTGGAGTATCGTCATCACAAACATTACCTATCACTAGCGGTGTTTATCAATCAGTTTTAATTGATTCGATTTTCTCAGGAGGTAAGTTTGAAATTCAGACTCTTGATGCAAATACCGATACATTTTTCTTTCCGATTGATTTTCAGTTTTATAATGTCCAGGATACATTAACACCTTATGATGTTTTCTCAAATGGTCAGGACCTATCGATAAGAATTGACTCAACAATTGGTATGTATACAAAAGTATTAGTTTTGTCTACCAATTATCCGATTATGCCAGGATTATTACCATCGGTAAGTAAACAGGTAAGTCGTGCCCATTCACTTTCTGTCTATCCAAATTCGGAATTTAATGCAGACGCCAGGTTATCGATTTCATATTTTAACACGATTTTAAATAATGATACCTCATTGTATGAAAATGAACTTTCGATACACATTCATAAATGGGATATGGTTGCACATGACTGGGTAATGCTGCCGACTGTATTGGATACCTCATATGGTATAGCGACCGCATCGATAGATGGTCCGGGGATATATGCAGCGTTTACAACCGATGTTAACACCGGTGTTGTCATCAGTAATACAAATGTGTTGCCGACAACGTATACTTTGAGTCAAAACTATCCAAATCCGTTCAATCCGGAAACAAAAGTTGAATTTGCTCTTCCAAGTAAATCAGATGTCAAACTTGTCATTCATAATGTTCTCGGACAAACAGTAAAAACACTTGTCGATAGTGAACTTCCCGCCGGAAATCATGCTGTTTACTGGGATGGCTCTGATGAGTCGGGGCACAAAGTCGCATCAGGAGTGTATTTGTATCGATTTAAAGCCGGTGAATATTCGGAAACGAAAAAGATGGTATTGTTGAGATAATCTTAAAGGTTTTCACTCATTGAACCCCGAAGTAATTCGGGGTTTTTTATTTTCCTCGTACCGATTTTTGGAACAATTGGAAATAGTAAACTGTTTTGGGAAGTAAGAAAAGAGGAACTTAAGGAAGATTAATTTAATGAAAATATATGTTGTTTTGGCTGTAATAATACTATGCACTATCAGTCAGGCTGCAGAAAAGGAAGATATCAGGGAAAGTTTCATGAAAAATGAAGAAAAGCAGACTGTCAAACCTGAATATTTATCGATACCATTTCAGACAATAACTGGTGAAGAGAGAAATTTAGGTGCATTTGAAGGAAACGTTGTATTGTTAGTAAACGTTGCTTCAGAATGTGGTTTCACGAAACAGTATGCACCGCTTGAAAAGCTTTACGAAAAGTATAAAGACTCCGGTCTTGTTGTCATAGGCTTTCCAGCAAACAATTTCGGAGGACAGGAACCGGGAAGTAATGAAGAGATTTTGAATTTCTGTACGTCTAAATTTGATGTCACTTTTCCAATGATGGCTAAAGTTTCGGTTAAGGGTAACGACAAACATCCGTTATTTAGTTATCTGACTGAAAATTCTGATATCAAAGGAGAGATTGAATGGAATTTTTCAAAGTTTTTGATAGATCGAGATGGGAAACTTGTTAAACGGTTTGAACCAAAAATCGACCCATTATCGAAAGAAATTACAGATGCAATCAAACAATTATTATAGAGGAATGTATGAACGAAACAATTGGTAAACTTACCTGGATGTATGTCGGATTATTGGTACTGTTAGGTATCGTAGGTTATGTGATGACATCTTTTCAATCGGTGACAGCGATGATACCGGCATTTTTTGCAATCGTAGTTGCTTTATTATTTCTTGTATTAAAATCAAAAGGGAATGCGGCTTTTTGGACTTTGATTATACTGGCAATTGTTGGTATCGTTGCGACGGCAAAAGGAGTCCCTCAGGCATTCTCATATATGTCCGGTTCAGAGGTAGCCCGTCCGGCTGCTGTTATCAGTCAGTCTGTGATGGCGATAGTTTCTTGTCTGTTTTTGATTATGCTCTTTATGAAAAAAGCTAAATAGATTAATTACTGGTATCGCGGAATTTTGTCAGAAGTTTATTTACAAAACGGGAGATGAGTATCATCTTCCGTTTTTCTGCTTCTTCAAGAGTTTGTTCAAGTATTTTGATACCTTTTGTACGTGCATCATCAGAGTTTCCAAATTTGATTAGAACAAAAGCGTACAGATTGTTTACAATCAAAAGAGATTCTATATTATTAATCTTCTCCAGGTTAAGAATAGCATCTTCAATTTTTTTAACACCCATATTGTAAAGTCCTTTGGTGACATTATGGGCACCGATAAATGCCTCGGCATGATAAATAATATTTTTTTCACCGATAGATTTGGCGACATCGAGAGCTTTTTTGGCGTGGACTGAGCAGGTTGCATAATCTTTTTTACGAAAATAAGTACGGGCGATCATTAACTCAATAAGAGCGAGGTTGCGATTATTTGAAGAAGTTTCAGCAAGTCC
This sequence comes from Calditrichota bacterium, assembly GCA_008501655.1. Lineage (GTDB taxonomy): Bacteria > Zixibacteria > MSB-5A5 > GN15 > FEB-12 > QQUK01. The sequence continues at coordinate 209 of QQUK01000349.1, read as the reverse complement.
TTTTGCCTGCATTAGATTTTCCAGGGCATTTTCAAGATCATAATTTTCTATCCCGACAGCACTGAGGCGGATAAGAGCATCGGTCTCAGCGAGCGGCTGACCTATTTCTCTGGCGATTGACAGCGCCTGTTGAGCAGCTTCTTTTGCTTTCTCCGTCTCACCGATAACCAGGCGTGCCTGACTGATATTTACTAAAGCAAGGGCGTAGT
>QQUK01000367.1 GCA_008501655.1 Calditrichota bacterium | reverse complement strand
TCGAATATTCATATTTGTTGGCAAGTTTTAATGCTGAGAAGTTACAGGCTTCTTCACACAGTCCGCAATAACAGCAGATGGCAAAATCGATTTCGAATTTTTTCAGCTGTTTCTTTTTATTTTCATCACGGGGAGCATCGATAGTAATTGCCGAAGTCGGACAGGCACGCATACAAAGTTCACAAGCTGTACAATTTAAAGAACCATCATCTTTGTCAGACAAAAGCACTACAACACCGCGGGAGCGTTCCGGTATAACTTCTTTTTCTTCCGGATACTGGGTAGTGACAGCATGTCTTCCCAGATGTTTACCGGTAATTCCCAACCCTTTTATCAACTCGATAAATCCTTTGATATACGCCATCATACCTTAGTTCCCCAAATACCAGCCAAAGTGTTTCATGACAGCTGCTATAATAAGATTTACAAATGTCAAAGGTATTAAGAACTTCCAGGCAAACTCCATAAGTTGGTCAACACGAAGCCTTGGATAAGTCCAGCGGAAAAGCATGAGGAGAAAAATAACAGCAAATGTCTTCAGGAAAAACCAGATAAATGAAATTGAAGCCGGTCCCGGTCCTTGCCAACCGCCTAAGAACAAAGTGACAGCTATAGCGGATACAGTGAACAGGTTTATAAACTCTGCTAAGAAAAACATCGCGAACTTCATACCGGAATACTCAATGTTAAATCCGGCAACAAGTTCCTGCTCAGCTTCGGGAAGGTCAAACGGGGTACGGTTAGCTTCAGCAACCGCAGCGATAATATAAGTAATAAAGGCGACCAGTCCGACAACCGGAATTTTGAAAATATTCCAGTTCCAGATCCATCCGCCCTGAGCTTCAACTATCTTCACCATTGAAAGTGATTCGGCTGAGAGTACAACAATAAGTATCGATACCACCATCGGGACTTCATACGAGACAACCTGAGCCGCCGAACGCATACCACCTAAAAGTGCATACTTATTGTTGGAACCCCAACCCGCCATCAATAATGAAATAATAGTGAATGTCGTAATTGCAACGATATATAGGATACCGATATTTAAGTCGGCAACAATAAGTCCTTCACCAAACGGCATAACAATATATGCTGCAAAGGCAGCAACAAAACACATAATCGGAGCCCAGAAGAAAACCATCCTGTCACGGGTGAATACGAGAATATCTTCTTTTTGTAAAAGTTTTAAGCCATCCATCAATGTCTGGTACCAACCATGCCATCCGTTTCGCATCGGCCCGAACCGCTGCTGGATATGACCGGCGACTTTCCGCTCCCACCAGACTAAGAACAAAGCTAATACAGACAGAAGTGAAAAAACAGCAACGGCTAAAATGCCGTAAGTAGCAATTGTCAGTAAATCACCAGACAAACCGATCGAACCAAGAAGATCTTTTAGCCAAAAAGTCACAGATGTAGCAATCATCGGTCAACCTCCGGCAGGATTACATCAAACGATGCAAATATAGCAACCAGATCTGCTATCAAACATCCTTTTGATATTTCAGGGAGCAATTGCAGGTGCGCAAAAGAACCACCACGAGCCTTGAGGCGGAACGGTTTATTAGTACCATCAGAAATCAGATGAACACCCATCTCACCGCGTGAATTTTCAATGCGGGTATAAACTTCACCTTCCGGCGGTTTAAAATTCGGTTTAACTTTCGCACGGATATCCCCCTCCGGCAACCCGTCCAATGCCTGCGCAACAATCTTACATGATTCCTGCATCTCGTCTAAACGGACCATATACCGGTCATAGACATCACCATTCTGGTAAGTAGGAATCTTATAATCAAATCTATCATATATTGAATACGGGTCGTCACGGCGTAAATCATACTCAACTCCGGATGCTCTCAAAATCGGTCCCGATGCTCCGTATGCTATTGCAAGTTCCGGACTTAATTTGCCAATACCGATAGTTCTTGCTTTCCAAATCGGGTTACCGTTTAACAACCGTTTATATTCTTCAATCTTTTCATCGATTGTTTTAATTGTCTCACGGCATTTGGGAATAAATTCTTTCGGAATATCTCTTGAAACTCCACCGATACGAATATAATTATAAGTCAACCGCTGACCACAGGTCATCTCAAAGAGATCCATTATCATTTCTCGTTCACGGAGAGCGTAAAGGAACGGAGTCAATGCACCAATATCCATTACCGTGGTTCCGAAGAAAATCATATGTGATGCGATACGGTTTAACTCAAGCATAATAACGCGGAGATATTCAGCACGTTCCGGAACTTCAATTTCAGCAAGCCGTTCTGCAGCAAGAGAAAAGACATAATTACAGGACATTGCCGTTACATATTCAAACCGGTCAAGAATCGGGATACACATCGGGTAGGTTCTGTTTTCACAAATCTTTTCGATAGCACGATGCAGATACCCGATATACGGCTCAACTTTGATTATTTTTTCCCCATCCAATGTCAAAAGAAGGCGACATACCCCATGTGTAGACGGGTGATGCGGACCCATATTAACCTGGAATTCTTCGGTTCTCAGCTCAGCCATTATCTATTTCTGCGGGAAGCGGATAAAGTCAGGTGCGTCCCAGTCCTTTCTCATCGGATGACCCTGATCCCAATCATCAGGTAAAAGGAATCTTGTCAAATTGTCATGATTGTGAATCTCTATCCCATACAGTTCCCAGATTTCCCGTTCGTACCAATTGGCTGCCGGCCATACCGACTGAACCGAATTAATTGAAGGATTGTCATGCGGGAGAATAACTTTTATATCTAAACGAAGTTTGTTACTTATTGATGCGATTTGATAAACAGTAAGATAATTTTCTGTAGTATCTACACCGGAGATATTTCCAAGATAGTTGAACTGAAGCTTTACATCATCTCTCAGCTTTTCACAAGTTTTCACAAGTTTCTGAGCTTCAACGATAAACAGAAGGTCATACTTGCCGGATTCTGAATATGTTAACTCCGGATAATTCGATTCAAGATATGATTTCAGTTCTTCTTTGGTCATCTTATTTTTCCTGCCAGTCACCGAGTTTCCGTTTTTGAATCTGCTTGGACAGATTCAGACAACCTTCCAGCAGCGATTCCGGTCTTGGAGGACACCCCGGAATATAAATATCAACCGGAATAATATGTTCAATCCCTTTTTCAACTGAATAAGAGTCATAATAAAACGGACCACCTTTAATTGTACATCCACCCATCGCGATGACATAACGTGGTTCAGCCATCTGATCATATAAGGTGCGAAGCCGCGGTGCCATTTTTTTAGTAATTGTACCGGCAACGATGATGAGATCAGACTGTCTTGGTGAGGCACGGAAAATCATACCCAACCGGTCAAAGTCATAGCGTGATGCACCGGTACACATTAGTTCGATAGCACAGCAGGCAGTACCAAAAAGGAGATACCAGAGTGATTTTGCTTGTGCAAAATTCAGAACCTGTTCAATTGAGGTAGTTACGATACCTCCGCCCGGAACTTTTTCAGCAAATACAGGAAGTTTCTTGATTAAACCCATTTTAAAGCTCCCTTCTGCCAGGCGTAAAAAATTCCAAAAAATAAAATTAAAATAAACAGTATCATCTCGACTAACGCATACAGTCCCAACTTCCCGAAGGCGACCGCCCAGGGGAATAAAAAGACCGCTTCAACATCGAAAATGACAAAAATAAGTGCGAATATATAAAATCTGTTATTGAACTTTATCCAGGAATCACCGATAGGAGTTTCGGCACATTCGTAGTTTACATTTTTCTCTTTGTACGGATTTGAAGGTCTGATGAGGCGGGCTAAAAAGAATGTAAATAAAACAATTCCAATTCCGGCCAGAATGAAAATCAGCACTGAAATATATTCACTTACCATTACTTACCTCTTCCAATCAATTAACATGTGACTAAATTCACAAGTTATTCAGCACAAACAACTCCGATTTTCAAAATTGTCAAGTAATTTTTTTAAAAAAAATCGATACAAGTTGTTTTGTTTCAATAAAATCATACTAATTAATAAATCTTTATTAGTAAATTTTCACAAACTTGGCAAGTTTTAACATTACCGGTGTTATAACCAATTATAAATGGACAAGATACAATATGAAATATGTCCTATTTATCTCTATTTTACGATTTCTCTTTTTCTGAGTTCCGAATCTTCAAATATAGTCCAATACATAACAGAGTTATAAATAATGTCGCAATTCCAAGACCTATTCGACGAAAATAAAACTCATCAATCAATGCTGCTGAATTAGTCCTGACCAGATTCGCTTTTTCAATTCCTACGACTGCTTTTGGTTCAACGGAATCTTTGTTAAATGAATGGAGTCTGGTTCTGGTTTGGATCAACGATTGCTCAACCTCTTTTAAGAGAAATTCCTCTTCAGTAGTCATCATTCCTTTCTCTTTAGCTTCAGATAAAGTAGTTTCAGCTTCAGAATGAGCATGGATTAGTTTCTCTAATGTAGCTGCTATAGCATCAGCGGTTTCTAATCCTATCGTACCATCATCTAAAGAATGACATTCGATACAAAGTGATGGTTCTTTTGACCCAATCCATTCATCTTTTGGATGCAGGATCTTATGATTGGAATGACAGGTTTCGCACATCGGGATATCATTCTCTTCAAATGCCTGCTTATGTGGTGAGTCATTAAACAATTCAGCTTCAATTGCATGGCAGGTTCCACAGACAGCAGCAAGAGATGATACACCCGGAGGAGCAGCACCATGATTTCCATGACAATCATTACAAGCCGGCGCACCTAAGTCACCTTTTTCAAGTAATGCATAACCATGAACAGATACAGTATAATCAGAGAGAATATTAGTATCAATACCATACTCTTTCATATAATCAGCATCATCATGACATTTTCCGCATGTACCGGGAATATTCTGCGGATGAGTTGAAGAATGAGGCAGTTCAGCAGAATTTATCTGATGTACAGTGTGACAGGAAATACAGTTAGCTACTTTTGTATCACCTTCTTTAAGTAACTGGATACCATGAACTGAAGTTTTATACTTATCCAATTGATCTGTCGGCAATGACGGATTATGTTCATGCATATAAGTTGCATCTGCGTGACAGGAAGCACAAAATGCCGGGATATCCTTAGTATCCGGTATACCCTGATATCCTTTTACTTCACGAACCTCATCCATATCATCAAGTTCAGGATCCCCTCCATGACAGCCTTCACAACCCAAACCTTTCTGCCAGTGAATATCTTTCGTAATCATCTGCGATGCACCGTTTTCATCTTCAAAATCAGAATGACAATTCAGACAATTACTTTCGGAGGAATAAACTGCTGAAGCAATGATAATTTGAATCAGAATAGATATAATTATTTTATTTTTCATCTCATGCTCCTATTCTACCAGATATCCGTAAACAGTCATGAATAATATAAAAGCTAACACAAAACATCCGAAGTAGGTAAAAGCTTTGGATCTTTTGTTTTGTCCTGCATCTTTATCTATAAACGGTACTATCATCCATATCACACCACCAATTGTAAAAAGCAGAATACCAAAGAGTTCACCTTCCATAAACCAGACATGGGCTGGAAGCATTTTTAATGCCTGAAATGCGAACATAAAATACCACTCCGGTCTGATTACAGCCGGCGGAGGAGAGAATAGATCTGCTTTTTCTCCCAGCGGCCAGTGGACAACTCCGATACCATCTGGAAAGAAAACTGCCAAAATAGCAATGACATTAAGAACTACCATCCATACAAGGAGATCTCTGAGAATAAAACTAGGGAAAAACTTCATATATTTCTTTTTATGTTCCGGTTTTGCAGACCATGCAACCGGCTCACTCATCCCCTGACGCTGTACAAATATCAGGTGCAGCGAAAGCAAGAGCGTAAACAGTCCTGGTAGTATTGCAACATGAAGACCAAAGAAACGACCGATTGTAGCTCCGGTAACTTCTTCGCCACCACGCATAATCGTCATGATATCATCACCTATGAGAGGGATAGCACCCGCCATACCGGTACCGACCCTCGTTGCAAAATATGCAAGTTCATTCCAAGGCAAAAGATACCCTGAAAAACCAAATGAGAGTGCAAGGACAAACAAGCCCATACCTGTAATCCAGGTCAACTCTCTCGGCTTCCGATATGCTTTCGTAAAGTAGACCGTGAACATATGCAGAAAAACAAAAAAGATCATCAAGTTTGCAGACCAGCTGTGTATAGCACGGATTAACCAGCCAAAAGAAACATTGCTAATGATAAACTGTACTGACTCGTATGCTGAATCTGCTCCGGGACGATAGTACATTAAAAGCAGAATACCGGTAACAACCTGTATTATAAACAGGAATAGTGAAATACCGCCAAGGTAATAAAATGAGGAATGTGAATGGGTTGGTACCGATTTATTACTCATATATTCGATCAAAGCATTAATTTTAAAACGGGTATCAAACCATTTCATTAAAGGAGAGTCAGTGTTATTCATCAGCTGTCTCCTTTACTGACAAAAATAACGTCATCGACCTCTTTTACAGCGTAAGTACTCAACGGTCTTGGTGGCGGTCCGGAAATATTTGTTCCATCCAAACCGTATCGACCATTATGACAGGAACACCAAAGGATACCCAGATCGGGACGATGCTGTACTGTACAATCAAGGTGGGTACAGGTGGCATCCATCGCTTTCAGTTGATTTTTCTCATTAATAAAAATAATGCCCAGAGCTTTACCGTATTTGAAGTACTTTGCTTTCTGGGCTTCTAATTCAATTTCTGCTCTTGTAAATGATAATTTTAATTGTGAAAGATTTGCTTCAGCAGTTTTTGGGGGGGTGATAAACTTGAAGATAGGATATAACACCGCACTCAAGGCCATTACAGCAGAGCTGCCTAAGAGAATTTCAAGAAAACCACGCCTACTTTTTTCTTCAGACATATTTTTCCCTATATGTTTATATATTGCTTCTTATTCGCTATTATCCAATTGTATGAAATAACTATATAATATCAAAGTCATTGACTTATATCAAACAATATCTATAAAACTGCAATTGCATCGATTTCAACAAGAACATCCATTGGAAGTCGGCTGACTTCGACTGTCGCCCGGGCGGGCGGGTCATCGGAAAAATTGGAGGCATAGATTTCATTAACACTTGCGAAGTCGTTCATATCTTTCAAGTAAATCGTCGTTTTGACAACATTCTCAAACCCGGCACCGGCTGCAGCAAGGACACCTTTGAGGTTGCTCATCACCTGTTTACACTGTTCAGCTGCGGTTAAGCCAACCAGCTCCATTGTTTTTGGGTTAAGAGGGATATTCCCGGAAACATAAACCATCTCACCGCATTTTACTTTGATTGCCTGAGAATAAGGACCGATTGCCTGAGGGGCATTGTCTGTTTTGATAACGTTTTTCATAAAACCTCCTAAGTTAAAAGCAATCAAAGGAGATTGTGAGTAGTAATCAAGTTTTTTCTGTGTTGTGCTTGAAGTAAAGTGTATGTCTGTGCTGTCAAGCGGGACGTCTGACAGTATTTATTTCCGTAAGTCGGGTTCCGTTGTAATTACCTGTGCTGTCAGGCGTCTCGCCTGACAGTATTTATTTCGTAGTTCGGGTTCCGTTGTATTGAACTCGACAGAGTTCAATGTCGAGAAACCCGACAATCACCGGCAGACAGGGATGTCTGACTTGCACACTTTTGAGACTTATCCGAAACTGGATTCCTGCGTTCGCAGGAATGACATTGTTTAAAAAGTCATCCTGAGCTTGACGAAGTGGACTTTTTCGTGGGCGACAGACGCCATCGTCTGCCCCTTCTTGCACTGTCAGCTTGTAGGTCGGGTTCCGTTGTATTGAACTCAAGAGAGTTCAATGTCGAGAAACCCGACAATCACCGGCAGACAGGGATGTCTGACTTGCACACTTTTGAGACTTATCCGAAACTGGATTCCTGAGCAAGTCAGGAATGACATTGTTTAAAAAGTCATCCTGAGCTTGACGAAGTGGACTTTTTCGTGGGCGACAGACGCCATCGTCTGCCCCTTCTTGCACTGTCAGCTTGTAGGTCGGGTTCCCTGAGTAAGCGATAGCGAGCGAAGAACCCGACAATCTGTCACACTTCATATGAGACTCCTGCCTTTGCAGGAGAGGAGTTCGCTTAATATTTTATGAGCTATGTAGTTGTCAGGGATGAAATTTTAAAGTGCGCTGAGCCCTTTGGGACCCATAAGTTCGACAAATGCTTTGAGTGCGATATCATCATAAGCACCGTTGATAGTAAACATCATCTTCAAAGCCGGGAATGTGTCAACTGCCCGTTGGTAAACCCGTTCGGTTGTCATGGCATCAAATGAATCAGCGATAGAAACTATCTTTGAAAAGATATGCATTTCATTTAAAGCAAGACCGTTCGGATAACCGGAGCGGTCGCCTCTTTCATGGTGCTGTAATATAGGATAGTATGATGCTTCCGGAATATCATCGGTTTCCGTCAGGATATCTACACCCCACTTGGGATGTTTTTTCATGATTTCAAGCTCGATAGAATTGAGAGCTGCCCGTTTGTTTAATATACGTTCAGAGATTTTTGATTTTCCGACATCATGAAGCAATGCACCTACGCCAAGTTCAAAGAGAAACTCCTGGTCATAAAAACCCATCTGCTGGGCAAGGGCTATTGAAAATGTACAGACATTTACTGAATGGGTATAGGTATAATAATCAAACGATGTAATTTTTAAGAGTGAATGAAACGCTTCCTGCCCTTTGAGAATATAGCCGACGGTGTTTTCGACAAGGTCTTTTGAACGTTTGATATTTTCGCCATAGGTCGGCCGGCTTAAAATATCCTGTACAAGATTTGTAGATGTTTCATAAAGAATACCGGCACGTTTTTCTTCAGCGATTTTAGGGTCATGGAGAATTTTGTTCAGATTTTTTTCGATATATGACTGATATTTTTCTCTGCTGTCGGTGGTGATATAAACCTTGTCGACATTATTTTCTATCAATTTTTGTTTGGTTCGTTCAGTAAAAGGAAGATCGGCAGACCGGTATAATACAAGATTGTTATTAACATTAATAAATACATCAAAACTTAAGACCGAATCAACCCGAATGGCATCAAGTTGTACCGGCATAAATTTCTGTTCTGTAGTTGTTGTCGTTTTTTGTATAGTCATCAATATCTGTCCCGCGGAAATCCGCCTATCTCTTATACTATCGGCAAGTTAGTTGATTTAATTCAATAAAAAAAACCCCTCGAGAGAATCGAGGGGTTCTGTAGGAGGGAGCAATAATAAGGTCGGAAAACCTTATTGAGTATTGAAATTTTTTATTGAACTCATGACAGAGTTCAAAGAGGATGTTATTGAAGTCAACATTTTTGAGTATTTTTTCAATAATTCTGAGTACTGCCAGCGCATTTGGAATGCTTTTTCAGGGAAATTAAACAGTTCTAAAAGAGTAGATTTATAGATTTCATCCATATAATTGACTACATAAAACGGATAATCAGGTATATTGGCGTCGTTTACCTCACCTTTGCTGATTCTGTCGCGGTAAACCTCTATTTTTTCAAGCATTACCGTACCAAAACACCAGGGAGTCATTATTATACCTAAATTGGCACCATCAGTATAAAAGCGGCGGATATTTCTCATCAAAAGGTCGACAATAACCGCTTTGGCGCGGAAAAAAGCGATAGATTCGGTATATTCCGGGTCTAAATCAGCAAGTCTCTGAGCAACTCTTGCTTTTTCATTCTGGGCGTTAGCATATGTTAATTCTAAAAAACGATAATAATCATCAAAATATACTTTACTGTTTTCTGAAAGAGTCATGATATAATGACCATGTTCATCCGAACGGACTTTGGGGTCATGGGTATGTTCTAATCTCTCTTGTGAAAATCCTCGTTGATATCTGCCTTCTAACATAAACTCTCCTACTTTCAGTTTATTCTATCTGCAATCAGATACTGCAACGGCGGTGCCAGTTGGAAAATTTTTCAAAATGAGAATAATTTAAGATGTTATATTGTTTTATAGCAACAGGTTGTAATTTCAAAACCCCAATAGAGAGTCATTTTATCCATAAAATCTAAAGACGAAACAAAATGCAGAGAGTGAATCAAAACAGACATATATGCAAAGAGAATACATCCAGAAAGAGCGTAAATTTTATACAAAAAGGAGTCAAAAGAGGAGAAACAGTAAATATCAAAATCTGCAGTCCGATAATTTTAATAGACAATTCAGATATTCAGGAAGGTAATTAAATTTTCGGAGAAGTTGAATCATGGGCTACAAAAAACAAAAGTACTTAAAAAAAGTTAACTCAAAAAAGAACAAATCAAAACCGATCAAAAAATTCAAAAAAGAGATACTGGAAGATGAGCTTTTCCGGAATAAAGTAAACAAACGAGAATTGTTAGAAACGGTCAAACTGGCTGAAATCGAAGAGATGGAAGCTGAGTATGTATAGATCAACTGTACTGACAGGGCATTGCCCTGTCAAATAAAACAGGTCAGGTTTACAGAGTAAAAAAACAACTTTGTATGAACCTGATATATTTTTTAAATATTATCAAGTCATTTTTTATTGCTACTATAATTATTTAAAATTTAATACCCAAGAGAGATTCAAGTTTATTGATGAACAATGTATCTTGTTTCAAAGACTCGTTGTTTTGAATTATCATTTTGACTTCTGCAATCTCTGATCTTCTCAAATGCGATTGAATGAGTTCTTTTTTTATCAAATCTAGTGAACCATCTAATGATGCTGATTTTTTTAGATAATTATGATAATTTTCCATATCACCAAGTTCCTGGTAAAGCCTTGCAATATTATACTTATAGATATAATTTGCGCTATCAAGATAATTTGATAACTGATAATACTTCATTGCATTTGAGTAATCTTTTTTAGAGTGATAAGCCCTGCCTAAATTATCAATGTTATTTGCTCTGTTCGGACTTAATGCATCTGAAAGTCTCAACAAAGTAATTGCCGAATCATATTGTTGAGTTTGTAAATAATAGAATCCTAAAAAAGCATAGGCATCTGGATATGTTGGGTTTACTTCTAAAATATCATACAGTAATCTCATAGCAGCATTCGGATTTCTCTGGTTAAACAACAGATCGTTTGCCTGCTTCATCATGACTTCCTCAGGAAAATTAGATTTCCATTCTGTATGAACCTCGTCAGTTTTCAAAGAGTCATCTTTTTCCTTATAATAATTTTCTAATAAAATCCACGAGTTTCTATTTTTAACTTTATCCAGATAAAGATAATTTCTGAAATGTGTAATAGCTGTATCATCCTGAGTAAATGAATATGCTCTGGGGATTAAAATCGAAAAACCAAGAATCACCGACAAAAGAACGTGCACAACAGCTTTTTGTTTGAATTGCTTAATAACAAAATAATATAAGAAAAACGATAAGGGGATTCCCCAGAATGCAAAAAGATCCCAGTCGCGGGGCATTCCCAACTTTGGGTCGAAAATAAACGCCAAACCGAAAGTTGAAAGCACAGTTATCAAAGCAAGCTGATAAATTTTCTGACTAAATATTCTCTTCGGTTTTGAAAAGAGAACTGAGATAGCCAAAATCAAAAAACCCGGAATGAGTAAAAATAGAAGGTTGAGCATATCCAAAAGATGGCTGATTGAGAATAGTGTATACCCTTCTTGTGTTAATCTGTTTTCAACAATCGGCACTAAAGATATCTGGAAAAAATAATCACTTTTATAATAATAAACAACTAACACTGTAAAGAGTATAACCGGAACACCGAGAATTATGCTTTTTCGAATTGCATTTTGTTTATTAAACAATGTTTCGAGTTTGGTATTCATAAACAAAATGTAAATCATTGGCGGAATTAATGAGACACCGAATATATGGGTGAGACATGCAAGTAATGTCAAAGGAACGATTATCCATCTGGATAGATTATCTTTAAGGATCAGTACTGAAACCACAGTACATATCAGCATCGTTAGTGCAAACAGTGAATAATGTTCTACATACCCAAAAAATAAAAAGATAAAACCAGATGAAATTAAACCTAAAAAGAATAGAAGTTTCTCAATGTAAGACTCAAACATTTTCACAGATGCATACAATGCCACTCCGATAAATAACAACCCAGCAAACCATGATATAAGCTGGTATGTGAATAAAGCATCCGATAGTCCACCAGCTCCAATTAGTTTGTAAAGATATATATGAGAATAAGATTCTAATAGCTGACGTTTCTTTTCAATCAACGGATTACCGGAGGACAGTAATGATAAAATTGTATATCCGTCACCTAAAAATAATGTTCGAACTCGCAATAGAAGAAATGAACCGAAGAACAGAAATGAAGTAACAACTGTTGATATAATAAACATTTTCTTGGTGAAACTAAAATACAGACGATCAGCGTAGAAATTTACGAATAAAGCTAACAACAATGCTGAAACTACTATACCAATTGGAACAACGTTTGACATATATGCCCAGATATTAAATCCCCAAACTCTACCTGACGGAAAGAAACTAAACAGGGTAAAAACAGAAAGAGAAATCATAAATAATGTCAAACCAATATATTGTATCTTCACTTTCATAAAAGGAAGATAAACATTGATTTAGAAAAAGTAAACATTGTTTTTATTGCAGATATCTGCTCCCAGAATTCATGGGATAAGTTACTCAGTTAGTCTATTTTCTTCAAAGTTAGATAACTTCTACAGGCTATCAGCTCAAAATGATTAAACATTTTTGATGCTGAACAATATAAATCAACAAAATAAGAAACTGAATCACCATCTTGATAATTTAAGTCGCATTCAAATCTGAAACTGTTCATAACACGATAATTTGTAAAATCAACTTTATAAACTCCATCTATCTCTTTAAATGACCAAATTGATGTATCTATAAGATTAATGCCGCTATCTACCTCTATAATATGATAATATATTGAATCATTATTAATAATAATTTTTTCTCTGTAAACTTTATTATACATCGGTATAAATGTACCATACATATCGTTCTTTTCAATCTCTTGTGTGAAATATAAATCGCCACAACCAAACAAAGATAAGGTTAGAACTAAGCAGATTAGTTTTATCATTTCTTAAACCTCACACAATACATTTGCCAAAGTTGATTATCTGATACAGACAAACTAGGTCGGGCTCACGGAGTAAGCGACAGCATACAAAGAACCCGACAGTTCAACTTTTACTCAACCCAATCGGTG
>QQUK01000247.1 GCA_008501655.1 Calditrichota bacterium | reverse complement strand
GGTCTGGTTCAGTTTGATAAGTTCCTGCTGAGCACGTTCAGCATAGTCATCACCGGATGAAGCAAACAGCACCGAACGGGAGACATTTATGATAGCCAGTTTTGAAAAGTTATCAGTTCCATAGAGAACAGCTTTTTCTAAAGAGCCGCCCTGGGCACCAACACCGGGAATCAGAAGCGGCATATTTTTGGCAATCACACGGAGTTCTTTGAGCTGTTCCGGATTGGTGGCACCGATGACAAGTCCGCAGTTATCTTCTTTGTTCCAGTAGTCGACTTTTTCGGCAACGACCTGATAGAGTGGTTTCCCACCAACATCAAGTAATTGAAAATCTTTTGAACCTGTATTTGATGTCAGACAAAGAACAAAGATTCCTTTATCATTATATTCCAGAAAAGGTCTCATGGAGTCATAGCCCATATAGGGAGCAACGGTAACCCAATCGGCGCGGAAGCGTTCATACATAGCCTCAGCATAAAAGGATGCTGTGTTGCCTATATCTCCCCGCTTACCGTCTAAGATTATCGGAATATCAGTCGGCATCCGGTTGACGATAGATTCTAATAAAGAGATACCGTCATGACCGAGATTTTCAAAAAATGCCATATTCGGTTTATAAGCGCAGACATGGTCTTTGGTAGCATCAATAATATTCATTGCAAATTCATACATCGATTTTATAGATTTAGTCGACTCGGCGGGCATACGTTTCGGATCGAGATCGAGTCCGAGACAGATGTAGGAATTATTTTTCTCTTGAATTTCTGTTAATTTATCAGTAGCAGCCATTAGTATTTTCTCACCTTTCCGATGAGCTCATCAATCGAGTTCAGTTTTTTACGTTTCATGTAAGCTTTTAATTCTTTTTCAATCGTAACCGGGAGATCGGGCTGGATAAATAGTGCTGTACCGACCTGTACCGCTGTTGCTCCGCAAAGGAGGAATTCGATTACATCGGCAGCCGACTGAATACCGCCGATTCCAATTATAGGCAGGGAGCATTTTGAATATACAGCATTGACCATTTGAAGCGCAACCGGTTTAATAGCCGGTCCGGTCAACCCGCCTTTATTATTTGTGATTTTTGTCTGCCAGGTTTCTATATCGATAGCTGTACCGACCAGTGAGTTGATTACCGAAAAAGCATCAGCTCCACCCTGCTCGGCAGCTTTGGCAATTTCTACAATCGAAGTAACATTCGGCGAGAGTTTTGCGATAACCGGACGGGAGAATACTTTTTTAACTTCAGATATCGATTTTTCGGTCATTTTTGGGTCAGCACCAAATTCCATCCCGCCTTCGTCGACATTAGGACAGCTGATATTCAGCTCAATCATATCGACCCGTTCAAAATCATTTAGTCGGGCACAGACTTCAATATATTCAGCGAGCTTAGAACCAGCGACGTTGACAATAATTTTTGTTTTCTGTTTTTCTAAAAAGGGAATTTTATCAGTTACAAATTTATCGATACCGACATTGGCCAGACCGATTGCGTTGAGCATCCCTGAGGATGTTTCGGCTGTTCTCGGTGAAGGATGTCCAAGTCTCGGTTTCAGGGTAATTGATTTTGTTACAAGAGCGCCAAGTTTTGAAAGAGGAAAGATAACGGCAAGTTCTTCGCCGTATCCGCAGCATCCTGATGCTGTCATAATCGGGTTGGCAAAATCAACTCCGGCGATTGAAACGGAAAGGTTCGGCTTCATAATTTCACCTCACCAATCTGGAATACAGGACCTTCAGCACAAACTCGGGCATGACCACCTTTTTCAAGTTCTACGATACAGCCTAAACATATTCCGACACCGCACGGCATGGGAGCTTCAAGTGAAAGTTCACCCGGGATATTATATTTTTTACCGATTTCATTGGCTGCTTTGAGCATTCCGGTCGGTCCACAGGAGTAAATCCGAAGTTTTGATTTCTCATTTTCATTGATGAATCGTTCGACCGGTTTGGTTACAAGTCCTTTTTCACCAAATGTTCCGTCTTCGGTAATCGGGTAAAAATTCAGACCAAGTTTTTTAATACGGCTTTTTTCTAAAATGTCATCTTTTGAACGTCCACCGTAGAAGAAGTGAATCTGTTTTGCAGGAAATTTAGACTTCACGAGCTCTGTAGCAAAGTACATCAAAGGCGGAAAACCTACTCCGCCGGCAATAATGACGACCTCTTCATTTTTTTTGGGATTCGAGAATGATGAACCAAGCGGACCAAGTATATTGACCGTATCATTTTTTTCAAGATTGGCAAGGAGCTTGGTTCCTCTGCCGACGACGTTGAAAATCACTTCGATATCACCATCGGAGCTTACCGATGCAATCGACATCGGCCGTCTGAAAAAGATGTCTGTTTTAGGAATCTGAAGCTGAATAAAATGACCCGGTTTACATTTTTTAGCGGATGTAAACGGTTTAAAGGTTATGGAGTAATAATTATTTTTCAGGTCCCTTTTTCTGACAAGTAGTGCATCATCAGCTGTCGGTTTAATCATCTTAGCGAGCTCGGTTTCATTACTTGAAATTTATAATAAAACCAGGATTCCTGTAATTCTGTAGGAATTCTGAAAAGATCAAATTTCATCGTCTTCATTGTTTCTTCTGCTTCACGGTTGATAGCCTCATTCGGCGACTTAATTTTCAGTACATAATCAGTAACTTCACCGGAAAAATCAAGTAAGATTTGAAAATAGAGAAATCCTTCCCAGCCATCACTATAGGCTGCATCGGGATAGACAAACGGACGTTTGATTTCAATCGGGTCGATGGGTAATTTTGTGCAGCGGCTGCCATCAGGTGCAATTGCCAGTTTTTCGACCGGATCAAGGTAACTGGAACTCTCATCACTATTATTTATATCCTGAGCAACATCGATTGAATCAGCGTAGAGCAATGCTAATTCATCTTCGGTAAGATCAGCCGAGTCATCATACGTAGAATCATATTCGACATAATTAGTTCGTTTCGTACCGCTTTCCCTGAGAATCTGATTTATTTGTGTCGCCCATTCATTGCCGGGGAAAGAGTCGACAAATGCGGTATAGGCATAATACAGCGTTGAATCTCCGGGAGGTTCATATTCATCCATAATCCACAGCAGGGCAAAACGGGAATGCAGATAGTAGTTTGATTCCGGATAGTTATCGACAACATGCTGATAGTAATACTTTGCCGAATCGACATTTTCGTCATCAATCAGGAAATCCTCAGCTTTGCGTACATACCGTTCAGCATAACCGGTGTCTGCCTCGGTACCTTTGAGTCCTAAGACATCGAGAACCTGAGGTACTTTATCCGACCGGGGATGTTCCACGAGGATTGCCTGTAAAATAGAATCGGCAGCAGTAGTATCGCCATAATAATCACGGACCATCTGAGAAAGAGCTATTTTAGCATTGGGGACATCGTATGCTGTCGGAAAAGAATCTATGAGATATTCCATCTCCAATATCGCTGTGTCCGGTTTATTCAGATTAAACCAGTACAATTGCGAAAGCTGGAACTGAGCAAAAGCTGCTTCATCTATTGCTTCCTGACTTGTTGTTGAATCTATTACAAGTTTCTGAGCGTATATGTCAATTTTACCTATATCGGAAGAACGCATCAGTGCATCTTTTCCAATATCTGTACCCCGTATAAAGGTGACAGCCTGATCATAATATTCCTTGGCAAGGGCAAGACTGTCTTTATCGAATTGTGCTATAAGTCCCAGCCGGTAGAATGAGGTTCCGGCAATACGTTTATTATCGTCTTCTGTCAGTTCAAGATAGATATCCTGAGCACCATCTATATCGTTTTCACGTTCGAGACCTTCGGCTACAGCGAGTTTCAAGGCTCCAAGTGAATCATAATAAATTTCATCATTCATAAGCTTATTTAAATAATCCATACCTTCAGCGATTTTCATCAGAGCAAATGCACATTGTGACGCATTATATAAAGCATGGTACTTCTCTTTTGTATCGATATCCATACCTAACAACTGGAGATATGCTGACAGAGCATCATCAAATTTGAAGATATCAAAATATCCATCAGCTATATAGCGCTGAGCAATTCTCTTTTCAAAATCTGTTCCCAATGAATCCCGAATTGACATAAAATACGGTTGAGCATCTTCATAGTTTTTATTATCATAATAGAATCTTCCTAAGCCCATCGCTGCCTCAGCTTTGACCTCTTTGTCAACGTCGGAGACAAAAATTTCCTCAAACAGAGTCATTGCTTCTTCGTTTTCAAGAAGTTCCAGTTTTGCCTTGGCAAGGTATACGCGCGCCTGAACTGTATATTCTGATTCGGGATAGTTTGCGAGAAGCTCCCTGAATCGGAAGTCAGCCTTGCTGAATTTATCAGTATGAAAATAGGAAACAGCTAAAACAAAGAGAGCATCATCATAATATTTTGTATTGGGATAATTTTCGATGACTTTGAGACATTTTTCAATAGCAATATTATATTTTTGGGCATTACCGCGACCGGAAGTATATTTATTCTGTTCGCGGACATCCTCTGCTTCCTGAAATGCTTTTTTGGCGTTATAAAATGTATTGTAATATACGCAACCGGAGAAAAACAGAAGCAAAAGTAGTGAAAACAGGATATAATTTTTTGAGATACTTTTATTCATAATTAGCAATGTTCTAAGCTTATACTACGATTATTTCTTGTTAGATGCAACTTTATTCGCCAGCTTTCTTTTTCTCTATATATTCGACTAATTGAGGCAAAAACTGACCTGATGGTTTTTGAATTACAAAATCTGCCAGACCTGAGATGGGAGTTTCCTCGGTATTGATTTCAATCAGAGTCGCTCCCCGTTGTTTTGCTGTAATCGGAAGAGAGGCAGCGGGTTGAACAACTGCAGAAGTGCCAATGGTGAAGAATATTTCAGCCCGTTCAGCGGCGTCAAAGGCTCCGGAGATAATATCAGCATCGAGCATTTCACCAAACCAGACGACATCAGGACGTATTTTTCCCTGACAATGATCACAATGCGGTATATTTCCGGGGTCAATATCATGTTCAATTTCGATTACTTTACCACAATCGGCACACTTATTCCGGTTGATGTTTCCATGGAGTTCTAAAATCTGTTTTGTATCGGCAATCCGATGCAGATTATCTACATTCTGGGTAACAAGAGTAAAATTCTGAAAATGTTTCTCGAGATCTGATATAGCATAGTGTCCTTTATTCGGTTCCACTTTCCCCATCAAATCCCTGCGCCAGTTGTACCACTCCCAGACAATATCAGGATTAGCCATAAAGGCATCCATTGTTGCAAGTTCTTCCGGCCGGAATTTACCCCAGAGACCTTCTTTTCCCCGAAAAGTCGGTACACCAGATTCGGCTGAAATACCGGCACCGGTTAACACAACACAATTATTACAGTTGAGTACAAGTTCAGCTATTTTTTCTATCATGTTTGTAAGATAAAACTGTCCAATGCTAAATTCAAGCAGAGAAATTATTCTCTTTAGATTGCGTGAGAATTATCAGTTTTTGGGATTTTTGTCAGCTCTTTATCGGTCAGGGCTGTCAGTTTGAATAAAAGTTCCACAGGTTTTCTCCCTACACTCAATCGGAACCGGTTAACAACAGTAGTTCCCTGATAAACTTTTTCAAATCCGCCTTCCGAAAGAGAAACGGTAAAGATAGGACAATGCCATAAATCTGATTTCTTATCAGTTGCGAGATGCAAAGCAATCTGCCGGTATTCATCAATAAGCGAAACAGAGTTTGCTGATTGATATGCAGCTGTTGAGTCGAGATATGCTTCATCATGTCTGACTGTGTCAACCGCGATATAACGATCCTCAGCATGTCCTGCCTGAAAATTAAAATTATTTTCCACAGCAAAATTGATGTCGACATTTTCATCAGACTCAGCAGAAAGTTTGTACATAATATCAATCTCTTTTGAATCGGGATAAAATCTAAAAACTTTTTCTATTTTACAGGGGATGACACCATCCGGCCGCCAAAGATTACCATTTCGAAATAGTTTGACGGTAGTTTCATCAACAAGCTCTGATTCATATTTTTCCAGAACAAAGTCACCATATTCACCGAACTCATTTGATACAAAATCATCAAACTCGACATCATTTGTAAAAATATGGTCGATAAAACAACGTTTGAGATACCAGTCCTCTATCAGAATATCTTTGAGACCTTCTTCTTTCGTAAGAACTAAATCGTGAATAGACTTTGTGCTGTCGGCATTATCCTGCGTGACAGCTTTGTCAAGTTTCAGATGGTAACCTTCTTTTCGCCGGGTCAGTGTATCGGTTACCGAAAACTGTTTGTCCAGCAGTGAGAGATCGACAAGCATCCCACCGTTGTTCGGTTTAAAAATTGCTGAAAGTTTATCGGTTGCTAATAAAATCTCAGCATGACCATCGTTATCATAATCAACTACGGTAAGAGATTTTGTTCTATTATTCATTTTCGCGATCAGCGATTCAGCTTTAATCAGATTCTCATATATCGCTGCCCGGATATGCGGGAGATAGAGTCCCCCGAAAACACCGTGCCAGTAGGGGCAGTTACATTGTGAAGCAAAAAGAGCATCCTCACATCCGGCATATAACGGATGGTTTTTATCTATGAATTCAAGCTGCTTGGATAGATAGAGCATTTTTTTGTGCATAAAATTGACTTCATCATACTTGGTCAAAAATCCGCGCCAGTGTCCTCCACGAACAAACCGGCTGTACTGTTCATCGAGATTTTCATCAGCGAGATAATGTTCAAAGTTTTCGTACTCCAAAAAAGCTTTTGGAGGCAACGACCAGTGAAGCATCTCTGCATATGAAGCTGAAGGAAGATAGGCACGACCAACCGGTAGTTCGGCTGCTGCTTCGGACAGCGGGATAACTTCGAGCCATTCCGAGTTTTGTTCAAGAGCGGTGAAGAACTCTTCCATCCAGCCATCTTCATAACAATGTTTGTAAGTATTTGGCCAGCTTCCGAATTTTTCACCATCGTCGGCATAAATAACCATACCTTCCGGATTTTCTTCAGCCATTTTTTTCAGTTCGGTAATAATATCTTTTACGGTTCCGAATGGTATCAGGTACCGCATCGCTTTTGAAATAGGCAGAAGCGTCAGCGGATAACCATCAAACTCGGTTACATACGGTCCGGTAAGTTGAGTTGATTCAAATCCGGCATAGATAAAATGTGTATCATCTACCGGAATAAATTTTACTCCGGCATCATTGAGGACTTTTGGAAGATGCGGTTCCCAAATCCGTTCAGTCAACCAGGCACCGTTAGTAGTAACATTGAAATTATCTTTAATAAATGAATCGAGCATCGCTATCTGGCCAAGCGCATCATTTTCCGGAATGGAGATGAGAATCGGTTCATAGAAGCCACCGGTCATCAGTTCTATCTGTTTCTGTTTGACTAATGTTTTAACCTGTTCGAGATAGTATGGGTGGTGTTTTTTCTGCCAATTCCAAAGGATACCTGATTGATGGAGTGAAAGCCTGATTGTCGGATGTTTGAGGAGAAGTTCCAAAAACGGTTTGTACGCTTTCTGGTGTGAATCCTCAAAAACAAAATCAAAATTTCCAACCGGTTGATGGTTATGCAGTCCTATGGCCAGTTTGAATTTGCTCACTAAAAAATCTCCACTTTCAGGTTGATATATTTTCTCGGGTTGGCTTTGATATCTAAAACTAAATCATCGATATTATCAGCAGTTTTTCGTAAATCGTCATACAATCGTCTATCTTCAGTCAACAGCTGCAGGGTTCCTTCGGGGTTGTTGATATTATCAGCAAACTCACGGAATGAGCCGGCGAGAGTGTCGAGTTTCTGCACAAACAGATCAAGGTTTTTCGTTACCCGGGCAAATCGTTCGGTAGTAGAATCTATCTTTTCCTCATTTTTTACAACAATATTATTCAGACGTTTGGAAATCTGGAGAATATTATCTGCGGTTTTGTCAAATTTAGATTCATTCTTATTCAGGTAAGTATCAAGGGAGGCTGATACCGATTCAAGATTTGTAACAGTGTTGTTAAATTTTGCCAGTGCTGAGTCCGAACCGATAGTCTGTTTAAATGAATGTACCAAAGAACGGAGCTCCACAATCATCTCCCCCATGAGTCCCATTACTTCGGGTATACCGGTATCGTAGGCACCATGAAACATGGGAGATTCATCGGTTAAAACCGAGTCTTTCCCCATCTGGATTGCAACGAATCTCTCTCCCATGACACCGAGGTTTTTAATTGTAAAACGGGTATCTTTGCGCAGAGTGACATCACTTGAAATAAACAGGTCAACCTGTACACCGTTTTCTACTAACTTAATATCTTTGACTTTTCCTTTGCGAACCCCGGAGACATTGACTTTATCACCGATTTCAAGAGTCCCGACATCTTCGAAAATGACCGAGACGGTCCGGGAGTTTTTCTCAAGCTGATAATCCCGCAACCAGTATACGGAGACAGCTAAAATGATAATGCCGATTAAAATTATTAAACCGACTCTGAACTCTAAATCTTTTGACGTCATATAGTTATATATCGGTTACATGCGTTAATTCTTAAATTGAAGATTATCATACCAAAGACTCATAAATCGTTAGGTAGTTTTCGTACCGGAATTGATAGATTTCGCCTGATTTAACAGCGTTTTTTACGGCACAACTCGGTTCATGGATATGAATACAGGATGTAAATTTGCAATCATGACGAAATTTATCAAATTCCGGGTAATAATAGGGCAGATCTTTTTTATCAAATTCCCAAAGCCCTAAAACTTTGAGGCCGGGTGAATCTACGATATAACCGCCTGAAGGGAGCTCAAAAAGTTCAATAGATGTCGTGGTATGTTTCCCGCGGTTGGAATAATCGGAGACTGTTTTGGTTTTCAGGTTCAGTCCGGGAATCAGCTGGTTTAAAATCGTT
This sequence comes from Calditrichota bacterium, assembly GCA_008501655.1. Lineage (GTDB taxonomy): Bacteria > Zixibacteria > MSB-5A5 > GN15 > FEB-12 > QQUK01. The sequence continues at coordinate 4,413 of QQUK01000247.1, read as the reverse complement.
GATTTACCTACTCCGGAATGCCCTACAAAAATCGAACGATGTTCTCTGAGAAAAATCCTGAGTTCTTCGAGTCCTGCACCTGATTCCGCAGAAGTTGGAAAAATGTCGTACTCAAGAGATTTATACGCTTCGATAATTTCGTCAAAATCATCCGGTTTTTCCAAATCGATTTTATTGATAACGATAAACGGTTTCATATTGCCAAGCTGGGCGGAGACAATAAAGCGGTCGATAAGTGATGTTTTTAACTCCGGTGAAGAAACCGAAACGACAATGCCGAGCCGGTCGAGATTGGCTGCGATAATCTGCAGTTTATCTTCGATCCCTTTGGCGGGACGACCGAACCGGGTCCGGCGCGGGAGAACTTCCTCAATGACACCTCGTCCGTCATCAGTCAAAGAATATTTAACATCATCACCGACTGCAACCGGAGTGGTCGCATCGGAATCGGTTTTGACTTTTTGGCGCACCTCGCATTTGATTCGTTTGCCTTCTTCGGAGCGAACTTCAAAAAGACGACCGCGGGTGGCTATTACTATTCCCTGTAATGTTTCTTCCATTGTGATAAAACTAAACAGAGACTGAAGGTATAACAAGCAGATTTTGCTGAATATTCATTGACATTGAGAAGTAAAAATAATAAATTTTAGAGAAATAGGAGGCTTTTATGGTTAAATATCTTTTAATTTTACAGGGAGGCTTATGGATTATCGGGTTTGTTTTTATCTGGATAGCTTCGACAAAACGGACTCAGGAACATCCGTATCATTCCAATACCGACTCGGTACATCTGTTCAAGCGGCAGCAATGGTATACTCCGGCCGGTTATAAACTGCATCTTTCGGGTATGTTAATGATATATGCAGGATTTTTAACCGGTGCTGATTATTTTGGTTTAAAATGATAAATTTGTATTTTAAGGGGGTTTTATTATACACAAAAATAGTCAAAAAAGAATAATAGTTCCTAATGCTATTTATTTTGTAACGACTAATACTTACAATAAATTTCAATATTTTAAAAATGTACGAATTACTCACCAATTGATAAAAGATATTTGGTATGTTCAAAGAGTAAAAAGTTTTGAATTATTCGGATATAAAATAAATCCGGATCATATTCATATCCTCATTCAACCAAAAGTAGAAAACATTTCTGAATGTATGAGATCTTTAAAGACTAATTCATCACGAAATATTAACAAATTGATAATTTCAGAGTTAGAACAAATGTCATCCTCCAATTTGAAGGCACGGTCACGTGACCGCGCCTTCAAAGTTGATAAGGTTTTTTTATCGATACCTCCATTCAAATGGCAAAAATCATATATTGATCATATAATCAGGGGTGAACAGGATTTCATCCAACATCTTAAATATCTTCAAAATCAATCAGTTAAGCATAATTTAACAGAAAATAAATATTTGTATATTAACCCTAATGTTTTCTAATCCCTTTTTCCATCCTTGCCTAATTATTTGAATTTTTGTATCCTCTATTGGTATAAAATATAAATGAAAGCGCGGTCACGTGACCGCGCCTGCAAAAAACATATAATTTATTGACAGGAAAAATATGCTCGGAAATATAATTACAAAGATGTTCGGTACCAAACATGAGCGGGATGTTAAAAAACTGCTACCGGCAGTTGAGGAAATAAACCGTTATTTTGAAGAGTACCAATCCCTTAGCGAAGAACAGCTGATCGCCAAAACCGATGAATTCAAAAAACGGCTTGTTGACGGCGAAACCACCGATGAAATCCTCCCTGAAGCATTTGCTGTTGTCAAAGAAGCCTGCCGCCGCCATGTCGGGACATCCTGGTTAGTTTCCGACATCGAGTTAGAATGGAATATGGTACATTTTGATGTACAGCTAATTGGTGGTATGGCCCTTCATGATGGGAAAATTGCTGAAATGGCAACCGGTGAGGGTAAAACTCTTGTGGCAACATTGCCGACATATCTGAATGCGTTGACCGGAAAAGGCGTTCATATTGTAACCGTTAACGATTACCTCGCCCGCCGTGACTGTGAATGGATGGGGCAGATTTACAAATATCTCGGTTTGACCGTCGGGGTTATTCAAAATCAGATGACCAATGCAGAACGCAAGGTCATGTACGAATGTGATATTACTTTTGGTACAGCAAACGAATTCGGCTTTGATTATCTCCGCGACAATATGGCGCAGACCGCCGAAGACCGCGTACATAGAAATTACCATTATGCTATCATTGATGAGGTCGACTCTATTTTAATCGATGAAGCAAGAACTCCGCTTATTATTTCCGGAACTGTCGAACAATCAGCCCATGACCGTTACCGTCAGATGAAGCCTACGGTTGAAAACCTTGTCCGGAAACAGCTGACAATGATAAACGATATGATTTCCAAAGCGGAAAAAATCGTTACCTCCGAAGATGAAGATAATTATTTTGAAGCCGGTATTCATCTGCTTGCGGCTAACCGCGGGGCACCAAAAAATAAAAAACTGCTGAAACTTCTCAAAGAACCAGGTATGAAAAAGCTGATGTCCGATGTCGAAGCGACTTTCATGCGCGATAAAAAACTGCACGAGATAGATGACCGCCTCTACTACTTCATTGACGAACGAGAACATTCAATCGCATTAACCGACCTTGGTGCCAAACAATTGACACCTGATGAACAGAAACTTTTCGAAATTCCTGATATATCAACAATGCTTTCCGACATCGAAGGGGACGAAGAGCTTTCTGTTGAAGAACGCCAGAAAAAGACGGATGAAATCTACCGGATGCATTCGGAGAAGTCAGAAAAAGTCCATGCAATCAACCAGCTTTTGCGTGCTTATTCTCTGTATGAAAAAGATTCCGAGTATGTTATTGAAGATGGTAAAGTAATGATTGTCGATGAATTCACCGGTCGTGTTCTTCCGGGACGTCGCTACTCAGATGGACTGCATCAGTCTATCGAGGCAAAAGAATCGGTAAAAATTGAATCTGAGACGCAAACGTTAGCTTCTATAACCCTTCAGAATTTTTACCGTATGTACGACAAGCTTGCCGGTATGACCGGTACAGCTGAAACCGAAGCACAGGAATTTTTTGATATTTACAAAATGGATGTCATGGTTGTCCCGACCAATAAAGATGTTGTTCGTGATGACATGGAAGACCAGATATACCGAACCCGCCGTGAGAAATATAATGCCATCATAAACGAAATAGCTGAACGAAACGAAAAAGGTCAACCGGTCCTCGTTGGTACCGTCACGGTTGATGTTTCTGAAACGCTCTCCCGTATGCTCAAACGAGCCGGGATTCGTCATAACGTCTTAAATGCAAAACAACATCAGCGTGAAGCAGAAATTGTCACTGAAGCCGGCCGTCAGGGCGGTGTGACTATCGCAACCAATATGGCTGGTCGTGGAACCGATATTAAGCTTGGCGAAGGCGTCATAGATCTTGGCGGACTTCATATCATCGGTACGGAACGGCATGAATCTCGCCGTATCGACAGGCAGCTTCGCGGTCGTGCCGGCCGTCAGGGTGATCCGGGGTCATCCCTCTTTTTCCTCTCTCTTGAAGATGATCTTATGCGTCTTTTCGGAGGAGATAAACTCGGTTCGATTATGGACCGACTCGGTATTGAAGATGGTGAAGTTATCACCCACAAAATGGTAACAAACGCTATCGAAAGAGCACAGAAAAAAGTAGAGGCTCAGAACTTTGCCATCCGTAAACATACGCTTGAATACGATGATGTCATGAACGTTCAGCGTAAATGGATTTATGAACGAAGACTTGCTGCTCTGGAACGTTCATCTATCAAAGATGAAGTTGTTGAATTGATTGAAGAAGTTCTCGATATGATTATTGATGAACATTGTCCAAAAGGCACCTATCCTGAGGAATGGAATATCGCCGCGTTGAAAGAGGAACTTCGGAAAATCTATCTGCTTAATGTTGAGTTGAAAGATGAAGATATCGAAACAATGACTCAGGAAGCTTTTAAAGAAAAGATTTTTGGTGCAGTCACTCATATTTATACACAAAAAGAATCCGCATACGGTGATGAAATCATGCGCCATCTGGAGCGGTATGCTGTCCTTTCGACAATCGACCGTCACTGGCGTGATCATCTTGCTGAGATGGATGAACTTCGTGCAGGCATAGGACTCCGTGCGTATCATGGCGGTATGGGAAAACCGATTGATATCTATAAAAAAGAAGCATTTGGCGTTTTTGAACAGATGGTGAACACGATTGATAAAGAGATTGTCAATTTAGTATATAAACTTCAGGTCAATATCCCGGAACAGTCCCGCGAAGAACGGCGGAAAGAGACTGCGATGACCGCAACCCATAAGGATGCCTCTAATATGGGCTTTGCACAGAATGCGGTTCAGACACCTGATGGTTCACAGACG
>QQUK01000213.1 GCA_008501655.1 Calditrichota bacterium | reverse complement strand
ACTTGCCGGCGGCAGATATATTGACAGAGGTTTTGAGGGTGATGTCGGTTTCGTACCGTCTCAACTCGAAGACCTTGCCGCTAAGCCCGGCTCTGTTTCGGTATACGATAAACTTACCGGTTTAGGATGGAATGGTCCTTATATCGATGCAACCGAAAATAGTTATCTGACCGATGCCTGGGGGAATGCTTATATCTTCCTCTCTGCAAGCCGTCAGATTTTATCCGTTAACGGTACGGACACAATTAAAGTTAGCTTTTAGCAGAAAGTTCACATGGATTTAGGCAATATAAAGAAAATGCTTCCTAAGAATAAATCAGCAACAGCAAAAAATAATGTTGCTGTAAATACTTCTATTGAGAGAATCTATCCCAATAGATATTACAATATTGGTAAAATTTTAACATTTTCCTTTGATCATAATTCTGTGATTATGTCTGTAGCTAAACATGTTGGATATACGTTTAAACTCATTGAAGTAAAAAAAGAATACTTCCCTAATTCACTTATATCTGAAAACGGGATTGAACCTCTTATAACTAATGTAATTAAAGAATTCACAGACAAACATTTAGATCGTTTTAGTAAAATCAATATCGCACTTTCCGGTGAAGATAGTTTATATCGCACATTTTCAATGCCTGTATTACCTAAAAAGGAGCTTCACTCTGCTGTTCATTTTGAAGTAAAAAAACTTATTCCGTTCCCTATTGAAAGATGTATCTACGATTTCAGAGTTATAGAGAAAACAACCAAATTTGATACACAAAACTACAAGATATCATTGCACGCCGCTACTATTGATAACATCCAGAAACATCTGGAACCTTTTCATAATCTCAACCTCCGCGTTGACCATATTTATCATTCACAGGATACGATCGGTCAGCTATTGAGCTTATTAAAAGATTTCAGCAATGATAATCAGTACATCATGCTAAACATCAGTCGGCAGGCATCAGAAATATCTTTTTACGATGGTACAACACTTGAGTTCAGCAGGACAAGTTCATTAAGTTCAGAAATGCTTGGTTCAGCCGGTGAAGGGAGCAGTCAAAGATATGATTTCTTTGCTGAGTCAATCGCTAACGAGATACAAAACTCACTGGATTATTATACCGGTCAGTACAATTCAAATATAAGCGGTACAATACTTGTATATGGTGATTTAGCTTACAGCGATGAATTATTACAACTATTAAATGATAAACTTGATGCTAATCTCGAACGATTTCCCTTTGACAGATTAAACATCACTTATGCTCAGGATACAATCGATGAATCACTTCCAGTCTGTCTGCCGGCAATCGCCACATCAGTAAACAATTCTTATCTGCCTGATCTACTTCCTCATCAATTGAAGAACATCAGAAAACTTGAAAAGAATAACAGATATATCAAGTTTGCAGCTTCATTTGTTATCGTTGTCCTGGGGCTTTTCTGGGGATATTTTCACAACTCTATTGCCGACCAAAAAGATATCGCTGCAATCACTAAAAACCAGATAAAGATATTTGAGAACTCAGAAATATTTCATACTTACAACATGATTAAACATGAAATTGCGCTTAACCAGAATTATATGAAGCTTACGCAGAAAACTGAAAGTTATCTCCATCTCAATATGCTGGAGCTTTCACGAATAACTCCTGACAAAATAAAACTGTTTCATACGGACTACAATCCATTTAACAACGACGAATCCAATTACTTCGTACAAGGCACAGTAGTATCAACTGACATCCCCCCAGAAATTACTTTAGCTGAATTTGTAGAACAACTTGAAGCATCACCTTTTTATGATAATGTTAAAATCGTCCGCCACGTGAAGAAAAAAGATAAAGACAGGTTCGAGATTGAATTCCTTCTTAAGATGCGGAGCAATGTATGAACAAACAAAGCTATATATACATAGGGGTTACCATCGCTCTCTCTGTTCTTTGGATCTTTTTCATATATAATCCTTACTCTACCGAGTTTGAGAAACTGTCGCAAGAGATTCAGGCTAATGAAGCAAAGCTTAGTGATTTTGAATTGACCATTCAGAAAATACCTGAATTTTTAAAACATCGTGAAGAATTAAAGAAAAAAAGAGAGTTTCTTAATTCAAGGTTATATACAAAAGAAGAAGTAATCAATCTCTTCAATCTGCTTCATGATGAAGCATTAAAACTAAATCTCAAAATCACTGAAATCACACCGCCGATTGAAGAGTTACTGTATCTCAATGATATCATTCCTGATTCCACAAAACCTCAATTTTTAAATATCGGAGTTAACCTTGTAGGTGATTATAAAAACTTCGGTGAATTCGTTAAAGAGATTGAATCAGAATCTTTTTTCAGAGGCATCAATAACTGCAAAGTTTCCGGAAGTAAAGAAATAAATAATAGTCTCGATTTACATATTGGTTTCAAAGCTCTTTTAGGAAGAATCGGGGAAGCATCATGACGGATAAAACAAGACAAAAAGTCATTGCTGTCAGTATGGTTGCTTCTCTCATCTGGGCTGGAGCAAACTACAATTCTGATAAGAAAAATGATATACCGGTTGAAAAAGCAAAAACTATCCAACCATTGGATGCATCAAAAGTCAATCGACTCCAAAAGAATTTATCAAAAAACATCATAGATGAATATTCAAACAAAAGCTGGGGCCGTTCCCCGTTTGTTTCAACTTATAGTGTTACGAAATCCGGTACAACGGCTTTTACTTCTGAGTCGATTGGCTGGAATCTTTCCGGTATAATTTTTAACAAAACATCACCGGTAGCAGTTATCAACAAACGTCCGGTAATGGTCGGTCAAACTGTTGACCGTGCTGAAGTCATCGCTATTGAAAAGAATGAAGTGATTATAAAAATCGACGATAAACAAATAAAGCTTAATGTTTCCAAGGGATAAACAAATGAAAATTAAACATACAATATCAATATTTCTCATCTTACTGTTTGCTTTAAACGTAAATGCAGAAGTACATCAGATTTTTAAAGATGGTGAAAAATTAACTTTGGAACTTGAAGAAGTTTCTCTGCCAATGGTATTAAATATGATAGCAAAACAGTACAATCTGAACTTAGTACTCGCCAGTAATGTTGAAGGTGAGGTTTCCATAAGATTGGATCAGGTTGACATCCAGACAGCCCTTGAAGCTATCCTCTACCCTAACGAATTGAATTATTATATCAAGGAAAACGTAATAATAGTTAAAAGCAATGAATCAGAATCATTCGGAGAGTTTAATTCATCCGTTGTAACATTGAAGTATGCAGATGTAAATATGGTCCTTGAAGCTTTGATTACTTTAAAATCACCAAAAGGGAATGTTATTATTTTAGATAAATCAGGGCAGAACTCATCCTCAGATGGTACGTATACACCAAACAAGTTATTTATATCTGACTATCCTTCTGTAGTTGAAGGAATGCTGGCAGCTGTTGAACAGCTTGATAAACCAGAAAGATTGATATCAATTGCTGTTAAAATTATTGAAACTCAGGTTGATCATTCACTCAAAGTCGGACTCAACTGGCCGACCCAGCTGAATGTATCCCTTGCTGATGCCGGTATAGATCCATCAGCATCGTCAACATCAACAACTTCAACATCTGAAGAAACAAGTGGTTCTCTCGCGAAGGATTTAAACTCCGGTAATTGGGTCTGGGGGAAATTAACCGTATCTGAATTAACTACAGTATTAAATCTGTTAGAGCAGAATGGTAACAGTAAACTAATTTCTGACCCACACGTTACAACCCTTGAAAACCATGAAGCCGATATCACAATTGCCACGGTTATTCCAATTGCTACTATCAATCGTTTCACCGAGGCAGCTTCAACACAGGATATCGTTACATTTTATGATGAAGAAGTAGGAATTTCCCTGAAAGTCACTCCGCGTATCAATGAAAATGGGTTAATAACTCTGATGGTTGAACCTAAGATTGAAGATATTATCGGTTACACCGGACCGGCTGATTCCCAAAAGCCGATTACCATCTCCCGCTCTGTTAAAACAAGAATAACTGTAAATGATGGTGAGACGGCTGCACTTGGTGGGTTGTTAAAAGAAAACGAAATAGAAAATCGTCAAAAAGTACCTGTTTTGGGATCAATTCCGCTATTAGGAAGCCTCTTCACATCAAAATCAACTGAAAAGTCGACAACTGATCTGATAATTTTGATTACGCCAACAATCCTTAAGTAGCGATTTTCTGAATCATCCATTTTTTGGAACGGCTGAATAGAAGTTGTAAAGTCAAGATGAGCAACCCAACATCCCGAATCAAAGCATCCATTGCTGAGCTTTCTGTTGCTTGAGCAGCTTTAAAACAACCGCAGTCAATTGATATTCCCCGTACAACTGCTGTAGTCAAGGCAATCATAAAGATAATTGTCATAACATTCATCCAAAGTACAGCACCGCGATACTGAATACCGAATATAAGTGCTAAGCCACAAATAAGTTCAAGCCACGGTAAAATTAACGCAACCAGATTAATCAGACTTCCCGGCACAAGATGATAGTACCAAATCGATTTGGCGAAAGAGACCGGTTCTATTATTTTATAATACGAGGCATATATAAATATTGATCCAACAAGAAGCCTGATTATCAGAGTCAGAATATCATTGTCAATTATTCTTCGCATTCCGGACTCCTTTGCAGCTCAAGATTAAAGTTCTCCCATTCACGGGCACCACCGAAGAATATTGAAAGATTGGTATATCCGTAATACTGCATATTTCGGGCAAGATGCAGTGACAGGTCACACTCTTCGCCGGAACAAAAGACGATAATCGGTGTATCTTTCGATACATTGTTCATCATTGAATCTATATACTGGTCAGTATTTTCTTCAGGAAGATAATCAAACGGTATATTTACGGAGCCTGGGATTGTTCCACAGTAGAACTCAATATCATCGCGGGCATCAACAAACATCGCCTTACCCATGGAATGTTCCATCTCGGCAACATCAATAGCAATAAAGGGTGGATCACCCTCTTCGGCAGTCGGAGGTACGATCGGACCATCACCAGAGGAAAGCTCCCGATATGAACCGATGTAAGGAATTTTATTTGGTGATACTAAATTAACTCCTAAACTGAAAATCAGAGAAACAATTAGTAATATAAATGCCTGTTTTAACACAAATATGTCCTTCAATGTTATATAATTGTCATATTATACTCATAAGAGTGATTTTTGTTTGAAAAAGTTACTGATTTTTTAATGCCCATGCCCTAAAAAACTCATAATTGTAATTCCGAGAATCAAAAGAACCAGTTTGAACCACCGATTAGATTCGGTATGGAAAACTTCCGGTAAAAGTTCACCAACAGCTACGTATAAAAAAGTTCCGGAGGTAAGTCCAAGGAGCGGTTCTAACGCTTCATGGTTTATTTCTGTTATAGATAAGGAAAACATGATGGCACCGATCGGAGTCATAGCTGCAAACAGTAATATCATGAGAAATATCTTTTTTCTTGAAAGTTTTGCAAGCAGGAATAACGAGGCTAATGCAAATGCTGCTGTTGATTTATGAGCTAATATCGAGATGAGAATCAATGAGCCGATATCCTTAAATTGATATCCGACAGCCAATCCCAGCCCCTCAATTATTGAGTGGACAGATAAACCAACCATGGCAGTAATCGAGACGACTAAATGTGAATGGTCATACCCCCCGTCACCTTTTATAAACAGAAATCTTTCAATTAAAAATATCGTCATAAAACCAATTAAAACAAATAATGGGGTCGAGGAATGGTCTGAATGTGCATAAGCTTCAGGGAGCAGATGTAAAAATACGGTTCCGATAAAGATACCGGCTCCGAATGATAAAAAGAGGTGGAGCAGTTCGTCAGACCATTTTTTTATAAACGGTAAAAGACCACCGAGTAAACCGGCTATCAGTATATATATGCTGTATAAATAGATATCGTTTTGCATTCGGTCTGAATAAGGATATTTTTATGAGGTGAGTCAAGATAAATCAGCAATAAAAAAACCCGGTTGTTACCGGGTTTCAAATTTTTTAATACACTTGGAGTTAATTAAACTGTTTAGGTGTTTGTTTATCAAGCTTTGTTACTAACAATGTATAGTTACCTTTTAATATTTCTCCAACGACAAGATTAAACTTAGCAGGTTGGAGCATCTGTAAACTATATGCGTGCCAGCACTCTTTTTCACCTAAATTTGCAAATTTTTCTTCTTCTTTTCTTTTCGGCATTCGAGGTCTCCCTAAAAGTTAATTTTCATCCCCCCATCAGTCCTTTACCTACCCAAATTATATATGACAGTTGATGAAAACCAGGGAACGTTAATTTTATTTGAGTTTACCTCCAATAACTGGTTAAATTTTTTATAATGTATTTTCTACTATTAAGTTTTTTGACATACACCTAATTGGTGAGGACTTTTTGTAACTTTTTGATAGCCCGATGCTTATAAATATTTACGACCTGTTGAGTAATCCCTAAAATTGTTGCAATTTCACGCTCGGTCTTACCAGTGAGATAGTACTCCAATACCTCTTTTTGTCGTTTTGATAGCGACCGTTTGATATGCCATTTCAGTTTAGAGCGAAACTTATCAAGAGTTGTTGCACCTTTAAACTCATCTTCAGAAAGGTGATATGCGGATTTCTCATTGGCGAAAGACTCTAAAAATAGCTTATCAACCAAAATCTCCGCGTAATAATATTCCTCTTTACGTTTCATTCCCTAATAGCTCAGATTGTATTTTTTCCTGATTGTATTTAATTCTGAAGTCGAAATCGAAAATTTATCTATCGTCTCTTGTCTGATTTCGCTTACAGCAATTTTCTTTTCATATACCGAAAGATCTTTTGGTAAATCTGAATATCTCTGTTTGTAATAATTAGCTATTTTTTCATGTGCGGAGAGTTGTCTTGGTTTCTTTTTTGTAGTAGTTTTTTTGGCGATTTGCTGTTTTTTCTGCAGGTCAGTTATCTTTTCAGCCTGTGATGTTACCAGTTGTTCGAGGGAATCTATCTCTGTTTGAAATTTGATACTATCCGTTTCTGATGCATCGCTCATTTTCTCTTTTGTTTCATCAATGAGAAGGTTTAAAGAGTCAATAACATTCTGATATTGAATATTTTCTCTGACTGTTTCGGATTTAACCTGTTTGTAGACATCATCGATTTTATCTTTATCACGGATAGTTTTATAATAACTGACACCGCCAAGTAAAATCAATAGGAGGAGAAGTAAAACAATCTTTTTAAACATGAGCGATTTTCTCCGATAAAAACTTCAATTGCATTATAATTTTAGTACTTCAAGATGATATTGCTGTTGAAATTAAAGGTCAAGTTTTAACATTAAGACAAAAAGGGTAACCTGAAACAAACTTGTTATATCGTTGTGGGATATATAGTTATTTTTTGATCCTGAAAACCAGGTAGATCCAGGGACGAATCATCGACCACCATCCGACAAATGGTTTGATTTTTGAATAGTTTTTTTTCTCTTCCGGATAAATCATAGATACAGGGACTTCCATAACTCGATATTTTTCCTTCAAAACTTTGAAATGGATATAATATTCCATCTCGTATTTACCTAACCATTCCTGATTGATATTGATGTTCTGATTATCAAAAATTTTCAGTTTATATGCTCGGAAGCCGCAGGTAATATCTGTGCCTTTAAAACCAAGTACAAAATTAGTCATGAAAGTAAACAATTTAATAGCAATATTTCTAAAGGTCGGCAGGTTTTTTGAGTCTCCCCCGCTTAAATAACGGGAACCCTGAACATAATCAGCATTATCCTGATAAATCGGTTCTAACAAATTGTTAATCTCAGCTGGCTGCATTTTCCCATTACCTGCCATGATTACAATTACATCGTACGACTCATTTTGAGCATATTCAATTGCGGTACGGATACCATGACCAACACCATAATTATTATCATGTTTGATATGATTGATTTTTTCTGAAACAAGCAGACTATCAGTTTCATCTGTTGAACCATCATTGATAACCAACAGATCATAATTGGCATCAGTTGGAAACAATGAAATCAACTGCTTCAGCTTCTCCCCTTCGTTATAAGTTAAAACGGTTACTACTGTTTTTAAAGGAGCGTGATTCATTGTTATAATTCTGAGACTACACTATTATGAAGTTTGTACGATAATCCGCATTGACAAGTAAATTCTGACAATGAATTAGAGAGATTCAATTTTTTGGTACATTTACAGATATACCCCTGCTGTTCTGCTGGATTGCCATACCAGATTGTAAAATCGGGTACATCTTTCGTGATGACCGCTCCGGCACCAACAAAAGCATACTGTCCAATGGTATGACCGGCGATTATAACAGCATTAGCACCGATTGTAGCACCTTTTTTAATGAGAGTCTTATCAAAGTCCTGGTGATAAACTTTGCTTCGGGGATAGATATCATTAGTAAAGACAGCATTCGGTCCGATAAAAACATCATCTTCAATAGTCATTCCATCCCAGATTGATACTCCGTTTTTAACTGTGACTCTATTCCCAATGATGACATCATTTTCCACAGAACAGTGGTCACATATATTGCATTCACTTCCAATAACAGCGTTCTCTAAAATATTACAAAAAGCCCAGATACGGGTGCCATCTCCAACCTGTTTAGATTGAACCAATGCTGTTTCATGTTTAAAAAACTTATCACTCATCAGAGTTTAATCACTTTCCCGTTCGAGCGAATTGATTTCGTTGCTGACTCTAAAATTCTGACAACATTAAGACCGTCTATTCCATCGGTTAGAGGTTTTCTATCCTCGTTAACTGAATCATAAAACTCTTTTGTAACTTTTTTCAGCGCCTCTGTTAAATCTATCTGAGGAGCCAGCATATCTCCGGTACGGTATTGAATCAAAGTATTATATATCTGTTCTTTATCTTCAGAAATATCTACACCTTTATCATAGATTTTAACTTTTTCCGATGGTTCCATATCATCATAAATTATCATTTTCTTTGATCCTGAGATGAGTGTTTTCCGGACTTTGACCGGAGCAAGCCAATTGACATGAATATGCCCCATTATGTTGTTATCATAATATGTTGAGATATACGCTATATTTTCAATTTTACTGTCAAAATGTGCAACACCTGTTGCTGATATTGCTTGTGGTCTCAGTTTTAAGAGATACTCCATAATGGAGACATCATGCGGTGCCAGATCCCAGATGACATTTACATCATGCTGAAACAGGCCGAGGTTTACCCGAACGGAATCAAAATAGTATAAATCACCGAGTTTTCCGGAATCTATATATGATTTGATTGTCTGAACAGCCCCTGTGTAAATAAATGTATGGTCTACTAATATCTTCAGATTTTTCTGTTCCGCAAGTTCAATCAAAGATTCTGCCTGCTCCACTGTTGCAGTGAACGGTTTTTCCATAAGTAAATGTTTTCCTGAAGAAAGGATATCATGACCCAGTTGATGATGGGTCGAAACCGGAGTACAAACAACTACAGCATCAATATCAGATGAATTGATAATATCCGCTGCATCTTTCGTTAACCGTTTGATTGACGGAAATGTTTTTTTTACAAATGAAAGTCGCTCTTCCTGTAAATCAGAAACAGCTATAACTTCACAAGTATCCATTGCAGTAAAATTCCGGATTAAATTTGGTCCCCAATATCCGCAGCCGATTACACCAATTTTCATTTTTGCCTCTTAATAAACATCAAAGTTTCCATTTTTATAAAAATGAATCAAAAAGATATTATATCTTCCACTCTGCTTTCCTAACGAAGGAGACAGATCGGTTGATTTTAAAATATCTGTTTCACCAATACCAATATAATATGAAATTGTTGAATCGGATAGAAATTTTACCGGATATCTGATTCTGGGGTCATTTCGATGAACATGACGTTCAATTGATGTATATCGAACTGCAGGGATATATGATTCATCTTCACTTGTTTTAAAATTACCATAGAGGTTAATGTAGTTATTCTCCTCTTCAAATTCATTGTTTATTGAAACAGAAATATCCGTATACCCTTTCAGAGAAATATCTTTGCGTACAAGATTCGGGTCTAAAGGGATTATGGCGTATTGTCTGAATTCTTCAAGACCCAATGGTTCAAAATGTGAAAAAAACTGATAGGTCGGCTTGGGATAAAAGAGATCAGAAAGCGGAGGTTTACCGCCTATAAAAGGTGATTTGAATATTGTGCCGACAGTAACATTAAATGAATTTTTTCGTCCGGGACCGGAATTCAAATCAAGAACAGCAGCAATAATTTCACCCTCTTGAATCTCCGGTACATCTGATATATATATCCTCGTACCTGCTTTTACTGAATCATTTTTCAGACGACAGATAAATTCCGCCCAATTATTTCTCGAAAAGGTTTGTGAATAAGAAAACATGATAACAATGATTGAAACCAATCCAGCTATTAAAGCTGGCCGATTGCCTGATTGAAACCCAAGCATTGATTTCAACAATTTTCTTAGAATAAAAAAGAATAACACCGTAAAAATGACAATTACAAATGCTATCTTAAGTTCTGAAAGCTGAAACTGTACTATTTGAAGAACCTGTTTAAAGTCTGCTACATATAAGAACAATAACAACAACAGAGAGAGAATAATACTTCCTTTGACTTTTTTATCATTTAATTTATCGAATAATAGCGACAAGAAAAACCCGCAGGATAGAATAATCATCGGCATCGCATTAAAATTATAACGGGAGACTGAATGAAAAATGACATGGATACCTGTGTAATATAGGGGTATTATCAAGATCCAAAGCCCTTTCCTGGGAATTTGAAACATGAGTATAGACATCCCTAAAACTCCAAATAAGAGAATAGAAAGATGAATATGATTCCAGCCTTCAGAAGGTATTATAAATCCTTTTTTAAATTCATTTGCAGGTTTACTCCAAAGTCGTTCAAATTTTTTGACAAGGAGTCCGGTATATCCGCTGATATCTGACATGATATGTTCACTGATCGAATATGTCCAGAAATCAGACTCCACTTTATCAAGATCGTAACCTTCATATGTAATATTGGATGATTGCCTCAGGTTAGCTTCAGAGTAAGACGGATCCCTTAAGGCAATTTGTCCGTATTTTGCTGAAGCAACCGAAGCCCAAAGGGATGTTATTATTAAAAATGGTACGAGATACAGAAAGATTTTTGCCAATATTGTCTTTGGTGTCAGCTTTTCTTGTGCCATAACAAAATAAGCTATTACAAATGGGATAAACAAGAGCATCGCTGTCGGCTTGTTTAACAGTAATAGTGCACTGACAAATCCGCTCATCAAATAAAACCCTGTTTTGTCATTTTCATAAGCCCGGAGAAACAGGTATATTGCTAAAAGCATTAAGAATGTTGTTGATGCATCCAAAAGTATAAATGTTGTCATTAATGCAAACGGAAAATAGAGAGCATAGATAAAACCTGCAATCAATGATGCATTTTTACCTATCAGACGTAAACCTATAAGCATCAAAAGAAGGTTAGCCAGTACATCCAGGATGATATTAAAGATTCGAATAATATCAAAATCAGATGCAGGTGCAAAATAGATAATTGTTCCAATAATTGCCGGATACATCGGACCGGCTATAAAAATTTCATTTCGTGCTTCTGTAAGAGTAAACGGTGTATAACTGAGCCATTCTATCTGCTCCCCTTGAATATATTTATCTAAGTAATGTTTAAAGCGATACCGGTCATCCCGTTCATTTTCAAATGGAATATCACCGGAACTGTCGACATAGGATACTAAACCGATTGCAGCAGAAACATATCTTCGGGCATCCCACATCACAGGTAGTTTATCACCGAAAAGAAAAAAGCCGAAACGAAATAAAAATGATACGAGAAGTATAATTAGTATTCTGTTTCGGAAATTTGTTCCGGACATGGATATTCTTTCTTTTATAAGTCATTTTCGGCAGTTTCTTCTAAATCTTTCAGAGAGAGATGTTCTTTCTTCAGAAAATAAAATCCCATCAGTGTAATTACTATATATTGGGCAGCATGCAGGATTAAAGCACATGCCTTGGCTTCTTCATCGGTTATACCGTATATCCCCAACGAAATAACTACACCATAGTGGTAAACACCTAAGAACCCGGGTGTTGAAGGTGCCATTATCAAAATTGAAACCACAACCAGAAGAACAAATGATGCCTCAATCGGGATATCGAAGCCGAAAGACAAAAAGACAAAGTAGTTCGAGACCCCCATCATGATCCAGAGCAGGAGTGTCTGAAAACCAACATAAAAAACAGCTTTGACACTTGTAAGAAATTTTAAACCATCAGAAAATTTGAGGACAATTGATTTTACACCTTCTTTTATCTTATCCGGTAAAAAGAACAGATACTTTGTCAGCATATGCCCAATCCTATCCGGTTTATGAGCAAAAGTCAGCATGACGGCAATCCCCCCAAGAGCGACGAACACTGCAAATTTAGAACCGGCAATGATCTTAGAACCGAACTCAAGATTTGATTCAAGCTGCATTTTCAGATTTTCTGAAAAGATCAACATAGACCCAAAAATGATTAACAGGGCAATAAGATCAAAAATCATACGCTCTACAAATATTGTCGCCAACGAGGCTGATTTTGAAATCTCTTTATCCTGAGACGAAAGTGAATAAGCTCTGACAAACTCACCTAAGCGAGCAGGAAGGACATTATTAGCCATAAAACCAACGCATGTTGCCGCCAATAGATTAGGGAATCTTACCTGTTTTATAGGAAGCAGCATAAATTTCCAGCGATATGCTCGCTGATACATTGCAAATGCAATCAGTAAGATATTAGGAATAAGCCAAAAATAGTTGGCAGTTTTTAATGTCTCTATTAGCTTCTCAACATCAATATTGCCAAAGATTTTCCAGATAAGATACCCGGAGACTATAATACCGACAGAAAGATAAATCAACTTTTTAACTTTTGCTGACATTAATATTCCCTGACAACTTTTTCAATGAGTTTGTTGAATTTTTGTGCAGCATTATCCCAGTTAAATCTTTCTGCCCATTCAAGACCACCCTGCTCAAGTCTTTTCCGTAATATTTCATCAGTTAAAACAGATATTAGTTTTTCAGATAACTCATTCACATTACCATATTCATATAGAAAACCTGTTTCATTATCCTTCACTGAGTCTCTCAATCCCGGAGAATTTGCTGCAACGACTGTAGTTCCAACAGAGTTTGCCTCGATATTCGTTAAGCCCCATCCTTCTTTCAAGGAAGGCAGAACAGCAACATGAGATTTGCGGAGACGTTCAACTTTTTCCTCAGTCGAAACATACCCGGTAAACTTCACTGAATCCTGTATTTTAAGTTCAGCTGCCAGTTTTTTTAGTTC
>QQUK01000148.1 GCA_008501655.1 Calditrichota bacterium | reverse complement strand
TACTGTTTTTTCAAAGAGATATGGTGACTGAAAGAGGTAACCGATTTTTGAACGAAGTTCCGACGGTTTTAATGAATTGATATTAGTATCATTAAAAAATATCTCCCCACCTGTCGGTTCATCAAGGCGGTTTAATAATCTTAACAGTGATGATTTTCCGGCACCGGATGGTCCGATGATAGTGAAGATTTTATTGGTTTCAAATGAATAAGAAATATCAGAGAGTATCTCTTTAGATTCAACAACTCTGGATAAATTTTTCAGTTCAAGAATTTTGCTCATTCTTCATCTTTGGTCGGGTCATTTTCACCAAAATAGAGATAACGGCCGATGAGATTGACATAATCTGACCATCCTTTACCGTCAAACCGTTCCCGAATCCGTTCGATAGCACCCATCTTGGAATCAATCTCATCACAGTAGTAAAGTACAAACGCTTCCGGCATTTGTGGAACGACCGGAGTTGCATACTCAAGTTCCCCTTGATGGGACAGGACCATATGGCGAAGTTTCATGAGGAGTTTTTCTGGAAAATTCTCAATCTCCTTTGCCCGCTCACAAATCCATACATCGGCAAGACAGATATGTCCGACCAGTCGCCCTTCGTCGGTATAGTCAATATTAGTCGTTGTAGAATATGTGTCGATTTTACCGGCATCATGAAACAGACCTCCAAAGATAAGCATATCACGGTCAAGAAAATCATAACCATGCGAAACACGCAGGGCAAGTTCGGTGACATTTGCTGAATGTTCCGATAGTCCGCCAATATAAGAATGATGCCAGAGTTTTCCGGCCGGAGCTTTGAGAAATTTTATAAGGAAATCTTCATCTTCCCAGAATGATTCGACCAGTTTTTTGATATAAGAATTCTCAATTTTGTCTGTGAGTGCAAATATCCGGCCTTTTCGTTCTTCATCAGTCTGCCGGGAAAAAGGAAGGATATCCTCGATCGTATATTCATTTTCCTCAGCCAACCTGAGCCTGTTTATCGTCATCTGCTTTTTATTGTTGTATTCTCCGATTACACCACGGACTTTGACGACCATCCCTTCCTCAAGTTCATTTAATGCAAACTGGTCCGGCTCCCAGAGGACACCGTTAATCCGTCCGGAGTAATCACCTAACTCAAGCGATACAAACTGCCCTTTAGTATATTCCCGGATATTCTTTTTTCGGATTGAGTAAAACGAGGTGATCATATCCCCGATTTCGTAGTCAGCTATCTTTTTATCAGATATATTTGAACTATCAGCCATAGCTCTAATATAAATGAAAAATTCAAAAGAGAGCAACAGAATATTTTTATCTGGAATTTGAAATTAATCTATTGTTATCTTGAGACTTAGGTGTATAAGCTGTATATTGGAACAATTGATGAAAATACTGTCACGCTACATACTAAAAGAACATTTTGCCCCGTTTTTCTTTGCATTTTTTACAATAACATTCCTATTGGTTATTGACTATGTACCAAAGATTACCGATTCGGTTATGGATAAAGATATTTCACTCTGGGTCGCTCTGGAACTGCTTGGTCTGAACCTGGCCTGGATGCTCGCCTTATCGGTTCCAATGTCAGCACTTGTTGCAACGCTGATGGCATTCGGACGGCTAACCTCCGATTTTGAGATTATCGCTATCAAGGCATCCGGTATCAATATGATTCGAATACTCATTCCGGTTTTGTTGGCTGGAGGTGTTTTGACCTATGGCATGATTGAATTTAACGATAAAATTCTCCCGGATTTAAATAAAAAGGCAAGAGAGCTCCGCGGTGATATATCGGCTATGCGTCCGACCCTTGTTTTCCGGTCGGGGATTTTTATCTCCGATATTCCGGGTTATCTGGTTCTGCTCGACGAAATCAATCATAAAACATCGGAAGTAAAAAATGTCCGCATCACCGATACAAAACAACCAGAGGCTCCAAAAATCATTATTGCTGAAAACGGCTTTCTGAAGATGACCGACGGAAACAAAAATATGCAGTTTACTTTATTCAACGGTGAGATTCATTCTCTCGATGCAGAAGATATAAACAATTACAGAAAAGTTGAATTCAAAGAACAGGTAATAAATATCACCGGTACCGGTTCGGAACTTGAAAGAAAAGAATCGCAGCATCGTTATGACCGGGAGATGTCGATTTCTGATATGCAGGATCGGGTTGTAACCTCAGCCGAGCAGTTGAAACCGAATCGGAACAATATCAGTACCAGGCTTGAAGAACATGCCGACTATCTTTTTGCTGATTCATTTGTATATAAAAGTGAAGTATCAGACCCGGACAGTGCTGCATTGATCTATGTGAAAAATTCCGTTAACAATCTCAGCAACACCTATGACCGTTCGATGAAAAATATTAAACGCGCCAAAGGGAATATGGCAAAATTTAAGATTGAGATTTACAAAAAATATTCTATACCGTTTGCTATCATCGCATTTATTCTCATCGGTGCACCGCTGGGTATTCTGACAAAGAAAAAAGGGATGGGTGTAGCGATTACAATTTCGATTACCCTCTTTGTTTTTTACTGGGCGTCGTTGATTGTCGGTGAGGATATCGCCGACCGGCAGATTATGTCGCCGTTCTGGGCGATGTGGATTGCCAACTTTATTATAGGTGCCATCGGGTTGTATCTCCTGTATCTGGTTGTCACCGAAAAACCGATATTCTCATGGTTCCGGAGGAAAAAATAACCGATGTTTCTGTTTAAAAAACTCGACAGATATTTACTCCGTCTGTTTTTTGTGACCCTTGCTGTGGTGACGTTATCAATCGGATTTATGATTATTGTAATCAATTTAGTCGAACTACTCAGACATTTTATTGATAACGAAGTCCCGACTGAACAGATTATCGAATATTATCTTTATTTTGGCGGCTGGGTCATTAAATCATTCTTCCCGGTTTTTATTCTTTTGACGACTCTGTTTACATTATCATTTTTAGCACGTAAAAATGAAATTCTTGCTATGAAAGCATCCGGTCTTTCGTTGTACCGGATTACAGCGCCGATAATCTTTGTTGTTTTGCTCCTTTCAGCAGGACATTTTTATTACAATGAATATATCTTCCCGCCGGCTAATCAACGGCTGAATGAAATCAAAGAGTTTGAAATAAAAAACCGTTCAAGGCACAGTTATGAAAATGTCACCAATATATCAAGGCAGATATCATCCGGAAATTTTTACACGATGTCGATGTTTAAAGTGAAAAGCCAGGAGGGAGTAAATTTTAAACTGTATAATACAGCAAACAATAAACTTAAAAAGTTGGTGACCTCTGAACGTATTACTTTTACAAACCATCAATGGATAGCCCGTAATGGAGTTATGCGGCTGTTTGATGATTCAACACAGAGTGAGTTTTTCAAATTTGACTCATTAAAGATTCCGGAAATAAAAGAAGCTCCCGAAGACCTCGCAAAGCGGGTTGGAAAACCGGAGGATATGGGACTTGAGGAGTTAAAAGAACATATCGCCCTGATGAAACGAACCGGCGGTCCCCATATCCGGGAATCAATCGACTTACAGATTAAATATGCATATCCTCTGGCATCATTTATTGTCATGCTGATTTCAATACCGTTTGCCGCCAATCCGCGCAAAGGCGGGATTGCTGTCTCTTTTTCAGTCGGTGCATTAATTGCACTGGTCTATTTTGTTCTTTTTAAAGTTTTACAAACAGCCGGATATAACGAGCGGGTTCCTGACTATGTCGCTGTCTGGGGAGTCAACGCTCTGTTCTTTTTAT
This sequence comes from Calditrichota bacterium, assembly GCA_008501655.1. GTDB lineage: Bacteria > Zixibacteria > MSB-5A5 > GN15 > FEB-12 > QQUK01. Next base: position 9,651 of record QQUK01000148.1, on the reverse strand, counting down.
TAGGCGTAATAGCACTTATCAAAGCAAGGAAATAAATAATGGCAGATAAACATAATGAAATGAATCGTGATGTCTGGAATGAGATCGTTGAACTACATTACAATCATCCCGATTATAAACTCAAAGAATTTTTAAACGGCTGGAATTCTCTCAAAAAAATTGAACGGGATGCTCTCGGTGATGTCAACGGCAAAAGTCTTTTGCATCTGATGTGTCAATTCGGAATGGATACGTTATCATGGGGACGGCTTGGTGCCAACGTAACCGGCGTCGATATATCGGATAAATCTATTGAGTTTGCCGAAAAACTCAAAAAACAGACAGGGATGGCTGATGCAAAATTCGTTCGTTCTGATATCTATGACCTGATTGGTAAAATTGATAAAAAATTTGATTTTATTTTTATGTCACACGGCACCCACCCCTGGTTTGAGAATCTAACCAAATGGGCAAAGACCGTTGCCCACTATCTGAAACCGGGCGGAACTTTCTTTATCGTTGACGGTCATCCGGTAGCCGATCTCTTTTTGTGGGGGGATGAGTTTAATTATTTTCACAAAGGTCCCTACAAAGAAGCAAACTGGCCCGACTATTGCGACCGGGAATACAAAGTCAAAGGGGAATCGGTCGAGTGGATGCACAAGCTGTCCGATTTTGTCAACGCCATGGTCAAAGCGGGACTGACCGTTGTTGAGTTGAATGAATACAACAAGGGGTATTACGATGTCAAAGGCAACTGGGTCCGCAAGGGTGACTACTGGTACCCACCGGAAGGACCGACCAAATACCCGCTGATGTTTTCGATGAAGGTGCGGAAGTAGTACAATTAGATATTCCTAAAATACGTCATCCCCGACTTGATCGGGGAATCCAGGTTCGTAGGTCGGGTTCCATTGACTCAAAATCTATCGTTTACATCATTCTGTCAGTTCCTGCACACCGGAGGCGGGTGTGAATTTACAGAGATTAAACGTCAAGAGCGCAGGGCTCTTGACCTACATGTATACGATATATTTGAAAAAAGAAAAATCATAATCCTGACTCCCCTCTATCAAGAGGGGTAGGGGGTGTGTTTGTAGCAATAGAGTATTGCCATGTCAAATGACCGGCAGACGAGGACGTCTGCCTTGCACAATTTTAAAAGGCGGAGTCGATGGGGACTTGACATCTCCTCTGTATCCTCTATCTTGTACATAACAATTTATGCGGAGGTAGTACCATGCGTCTGTATCTCATTCCCCTTATTATTTTATCTTTTTTTACTGCTTCAGTCTCAGCTGATAATCTCGATTCAAGTGCCGTTATTCTCCCCGGCAGTAAAATTAAAGTTATAACTAAAACTGAAAAGGAAACAACACGCCGAAGCCGTTCTGAATACAAGTATGCCGAGTATACAGGTCACTATCTCGAACGATTAGAAGATGCTTTTATCATTCGTACCAATGATTCGATATTTACAATACCTCAATCAGATATCTCTCTATTGTATACCAGCAACAAAACAAAAATGAATTTTGGCACCGGCTTTAAGTATGGCGGTACAATCGGCTTTGTTGGAGGAGCTATCCTTGGTTTAGTGGAAGGACCTATTCAAATTTGTGTTTTCGGCGGATGCGAGCCCCCGACAACATCGGAACGGATCGGAGCAGCTGTCGGTTTTGGATTAGCATTTGGTATAGCCGGCGGTTTGGTTGGTGGTGTCATCGGATCGTTCATCCGCACAGATAAATGGGAAGTCGCAGATGCCGACCAATTTCAGGTTTCGATCGAACCGGTATACAATGATAAGCTCGGGTTGAAACTGGCATTACGGTTTTAATCCTGCAGTCTATCCTTTAGGGTTCTATTTCTCATAAGTCACACTGAGCTTGTCGAAGTGTGTTCTCTATTCGAAGGGTAGGCGGTGTGTCGGTGTTTTTCGTAGGTCGGGTTCCGTTGCCTCAAAATCGATAGATTTTGAGACCGAGAAACCCGACAAGATAAGAATTTAGTATCTCAAATTTATGTGCATTGCAGACGTCTTCGTCTGCAGTCATAATTGTTCTCTCAGTTCCTGCCTGCGAAGCGGGTGTGAACTGACAGAGATAAAACGTCAAGAGCACAGGGCTCTTGAGCTACGAGTATATCTCGCAATGATGAGTTATAATAAGTCACACTGAGCTTGTCGAAGTGTGTTCCATTTCCTCTTCTCTATTAAGAGGGGTATGGAGTGATTGTTTTTCAAGTCTCCCTGAGCGGAGTCGAAGGAGACTTAAAAAAAAGGCAGAACCACTAAAGGGTTCTGCCCTACAATTTCTGGATTCCCAATCAAGTTGAGAATGACGAATGTTACACTCTTCGATATGCTCAAAACGACCATAAATGACGAAGGCGAGGTCACGTGACCTCGCCTTCAAATATAATAAATATGACTTGTTGTTTATGTTCCCATTGTCCAGCTGTTCAAGTATACTTTCTGCTCTTTCGTCAGCTTGTCAACGCCGATGCCCATAGATTTCAATTTAATCTTGGCAATCTCCTGGTCAACTTTATCAGGGAGGGTATAAACTTTGTTCTCAAGTTTCGCATAGCTTTTTGCTACAAATTCAGATGCGAGTGCCTGATTGGCAAACGACATATCCATCACCATCGCAGGATGCCCTTCGGCAGCAGCAAGGTTGATCAAACGACCGTCAGCCAGAATCATAATCCGTTTACCACCGATTTTATATTCTTCGATCATCGGACGGACATTCGTTTTACTTTTGGCTGCTTTAGTTATTCCCGGAATGTCAATCTCAGCATTAAAATGACCGGAGTTTGCAATGATAGCACCATCTTTCATTTTCTTGGCATGTTCAGCCCGGATGACATTAAGGTTTCCGGTAACGGTAATAAAAACATCACCAATCGGAACAGCTTTACTCATCGGCATAACCTGAAATCCGTCCATAGCAGCTTCGAGAGCTTTTACATTATCAACTTCGGTAACAATGACTTTGGCACCGAGACCCTGCGCACGCATAGCAAGACCACGACCGCACCATCCATATCCGGCAACGACAACCGTCGAACCGGAAATCAGCATGTTGGTGGCGCGAATGACGCCGTCAAGAGTCGATTGACCGGTACCATACCGGTTATCAAAGAAATGCTTTGTTTTGGAATCATTCACAGCAACAACAGCAAATCTGAGAGCATTATCTTTTTCCATCGCACGGAGCCGAATAACGCCGGTTGTTGTTTCTTCAGTACCGGCAAGAACCGTTTCAATCAGTTCTTTCCGTTCCGAATGAAGAACGGAAACAAGATCGGCACCATCATCCATCGTGATTTGCGGTTTGAAATCAAGTGCCTGATGGATATGTTTGTAATATGTTTTATTATTTTCACCGTTGATAGCAAAAACAGAAATACCGTAATCTTTAACAAGCGAAGCTGCAGTGTAATCCTGAGTAGAGAGCGGGTTAGATGCACAGACTGCAACGTTGGCACCACCAGCTTTGAGTGTCCGGGCAAGATTTGCTGTTTCGGTGGTAACGTGCAGACAGCATGCCATATTGAGACCTTTGAGCGGTTTCTCTTTAACGAATCGTTCCCGAATTGAACGAAGCACCGGCATATTCCGTTCTGCCCATTCTATCTTCTGTTTACCTTCTTTGGCAAGTTTGATATCTTTAATGTCATGTTTTACTAACGCCATCTATTTATGCCTCCTTTGCGAGGATTTTAGCTTTATCGGTTTTTTCCCAGGTGAATTCTTTTTCTGTACGACCGAAGTGACCGTATGCAGCAGTCTTCTGATAAATCGGACGCTGCAGTTTAAGTGTTTTGATGATTCCACGTGGAGTCATATCAAAATGTTTGTTAATCAACTGGACAATTCTTTTTTCTTCAACATTGTTTGTGCCGTCACAGAAGACCATCAATGAGACCGGTTTGGCAACACCTATTGCGTAAGCAAGCTGGATAGTACATTTTTCTGCAAGCCCTGATGCAACGACATTCTTAGCGATGTAGCGAGCCATGTAGCAAGCTGAACGGTCGACTTTTGTCGGGTCTTTTCCGGAGAATGCACCACCACCGTGTGACGCCATCCCGCCGTAAGTATCGACGATGATTTTACGTCCGGTCATGCCGGTGTCAGACTGCGGTCCGCCGATGACAAATTTACCGGTCGGGTTAACTAAAAATCTGGTTTTTTTATCGAGAAGTTTTTTAGGAATAATCGGGAGAATGATTTTGTCGATGATTTCCTGAATTGATTTTTTTGTGATCTTCTTACCAGTGCGGTCTAAGATATCTTCGGTATGCTGTGAAGAGATAACAACCGTATCAACACGCAATGGTTTTCCATTATCATATTCAACCGTGACCTGCGATTTACCGTCCGGACCGAGATAAGGAAGTCTGTTTGACTTGCGGACTTTGGCAAGCTGCTGTGTCAGTTTGTGCGAAAGCATTATCGGCATCGGCATCAGTTCTTTGGTCTCTTTGCAGGCATAACCTGTCATCAATCCCTGATCTCCGGCACCACCGGTGTTGACACCCTGAGCAATATCCGGTGACTGAACACCGATTGCATTTAAGATCGCACAGGTATCATAAGCAAATCCATATTTGCTGTGTGTATATCCGATATCTTTAACAACTTTGCGGACGAGCCCCTGAATATCAACATATGCTTTGGTTGTAATCTCACCGCCGACTATAACAAGCCCTGCGGTTACAAATGTTTCACAGGCAACTCTGCCTTTTGTGTCCTGTGACAGGATAGCATCCAAAACAGCATCTGAGACCTGATCACAGAGTTTATCCGGATGACCTTCGGTCACTGACTCTGATGTAAACAGAAAATTATTTGCCATATCTATTCTCCAATACTTCGTTTATTTCGTATCTATTGGCTATTAAAGGGATATTCATATTTCAGAAACAACTCTCAGTATACAGTTGTTTCAATCAGATATAAAGGTACTCCGCAAGCCAAAATTCGGCATCAAAGTAGTAAAATTGGGTCGACTTGACAAGGAATATATTTGAAGAATTTATCTGAACTGGTATTTAAAACAGTTGATTGAATGAACCGACCCAGTCCTCGACTAAGAATTGAACTCTTCCAATCAACAAAGAGACACGTCCCATCACGGTATAACCGAAATGAGCACCAAATGAAATCATTATAAACCAGATACCGACTTTGGCTGTTACCCCAAGAGCGCCGACATGTTCATGCGAGAAGTAGAAATATATCAGAGTTGAAACTACGCCTATAACGATAATTATCGAGAGGATGAGCATAATACTCATCTTTTTGACTGCTATTTTAGGTTGATACAGACCGGAATTGAATTTTTCAAATGAGGAGTAGCTATATGTTGCCGTTATGGTGCCATCGGAATTTGTTGTGAGTTCAATACCATTATCATCATGTACTTCCATTGCGGCTATTTCTTTTTTTATAGTCGTATCCTGAACTCCGATTAAAGAGCAGATCGGGGCATAATACTCAAGCATCCCTTTATCGCTCGGTTCGGTGTATGTCGCTGAAAATATATATTCTTCCGGATTTGCTTTATCAATTCGTTTAACTTCCGGATAGAGTGAATCTAATAATGCCATATCTGTTGTTGAGTCAACGATGAAGATACTTTCGCTCTGCAATGTCATTGGGAGCTCAACAGTTTTGTCAACTGATGTACGGGCAATCATTGTATCCTGCATTTGCGGAAGGACAAGACCATGGAGCTGGGATATAATAAAGATACCGGCGGTCACACCCATGACAAATGCGAGGGACATCCGTGATATCCATGAGAATTTTTGTGAAAAACGAGTGAACATGAGAAAACCAAGAATACCGGGAATAAACAGCCACCATTCACCATCGATCATCGGATTCCAGAGTTGCTGGAGGATAACTGTATCCCAGATAAGTCCAACCTGATACCCGGCAGTGAGTCCTGCAAAAATATGCTCTGCGATCCGGTAAATCGGATTATCTTTGTACATAAACGAGAACAAAGCAAGCGTTACAAACGCCATCAACCAGAGTTGGAAAAGTTCTATGCCGGTCATACCAGTTCCTTTTTATGTCCTTTTCTTCCCAGGAAGAAAGAGATATTACCAAGTATGACTAAGAATATAATCAGCAGGTGCACAAGCGACTGTGCTGACATACCGGTGACAGCGGCGGCGTTATGTCCAACAAGCTGTTCATATTCCGCAGCACCTTTCATTCCGCCTAAGAGCCCTTTAAACTGACCTGAAGCGACGAATGAGTAATACTTTGGAGCTGAGACCGCTGTGGTACCACAAACCATCGGGACACCATACTGTGCGTAAACAATTGAAACCCAATAGTCAGCAGTGGCGTTATCAGCTATTTCAAATATAAATGCAACCGAATCATAGTTCGGGACATTGGTCATTAATGGAAGTTCTTCAAGCGGTGTTCCGGAGTTGTCGGTCGGAAAGATTGATTTTATCGACTGTCCCATTCCGGAGAGAACGGCAACATAGCCGTATTTATAGCCTAAATTAACGAAATCAACACCGTATACTTTATTATACTTCTCCGCCATATCGCGGGTGACAGCTTCAGCCATCGACGGTCCGCCTAAGGGGATATTTGAAAGGGTAATGACTTTGCAATTTTTTCTGAAGAAATGATGCAGAGCTGCTATTGCCATCGGTTCACATTCAGCTATGGTAGAAGGATAATAATCGAATACAAGCATGACTGTGGAGCCATCGGGGATTTTTTCAACTTCATCAAACACAGACTGAGCTTCCGGTGTGATAGAAATCGGTAAATCCAGAGGGAAGATAAAAGGGAGTATAACCGAAAGTCCAACCATCAGGTAGACCCAGCGTCTGTCCATCTTTTCCATTTTTTCCCAGAAATTCATACGTTACCCTTTCCCCATATAGGTACGTTCGATTCCGAGAATAATACGAAGTGACATTGAAGCAGCACCTAATGCAGCACCGATAATAATTCCGCGTTGAACAGCCATGTTGATTCCACCCATGATATAAGTATTCAAAAGATACGGAATATCACCGGGGAACAGATTCAAAAACCATTCACCCATCGGGATTCTCCAGAGCATTATCAACGTTGCAGTAACTAAAAGCAGAGTCGCTTCAAGAGAACGGGCACGGAAAGCACGGAATGCTGCTGATGCAATATAGAATGCAAGAGTCGCAAACATAGTTGCCATCATCGGAGACATCTGATATTGGAACAACCAATCATAGATAGAGCCTTCAGCACGACCAAACAGCGGTGACCAATCCGGCGAAAGTACTGATGGTATTGCCATGGCGAAGATTGCAATCAGGGTGAGAATTTTATATTTCCAACCCTCTTTTTTTCGTTTTACAGCTGTCCAGTTTACACGGGTAATTGAGACTACACCTAAGAGGAGGGTAAAACCACCAACAATAGTTAGCCAGACAGTAAACTCCTGTTCGAGATCGCCGAGCCAGGTACCTTTTCTGAAGAAAAATGATACAACTAATACTATTCCTGAGATAAATGCGATTAAAACCGGTACTGTTGTTCTCATTGTTTAATTACTTGCTCCAAAAAGTTATACAGATTGGAAAAGAGATATAAACTCTTTGCCGAATCCGAACATGACTAATATTACACCGAGTAAAATACAAATTGTTATCAATATTTTTATAAAATCCTGTCCTTTAAGTCCTCCGGTCATGACCGGTTCTTTGGAAAGGTATGCTGAAGCTGCGTACAATTCTTCACCCATTAATGTGTAGTCACAGGCAGCGATAAAGAAAGGCAGTTGTTCAGGACGTGCTGTTCCGGCAATCTGAATAGATCCGGCAGCATTTCCTGTTTCAGCTAAAAGGAGTGATTCAGCAAAGAATGCTCCCATATATATATTTGTGGCAGGACGTTCCCGCATCATATAACCGTTAACTGTTGCTGTAAAAGCAAACTGCTCACCGGCGACATAGCGGACGGTATCTTTATCGTATAAATCTTTTTTTCCGGCTTCAATATATGCCTGTTCGACGACTTCCTGTCCGGCAGCAAGTACTAGCGGATAACGAACAGGTACATTTAATGGGGTTTCGTACTGGGCGGTGATTTTTGCTACGCGACCAAGGATTGAAATCCCTGCAATCGTCTCAATTTCATCAAGTTCAGCGATTCCGGGGACAAACAGCACCGGACGACCCATTTCTGTGGCGCGTCCAACAGCTTCTTCGACAGCATCAAGACCAGGGATTTTACGCAGGAAAAGCGGTTTTCCCTGTCTTGCCCAGCGGGTATACAATAATATGGTAGTTGAGAATACTACTACTAATATGAGGGCATTAATTCGGTCAACGCGGAAAATTGAATCGTTAGTTTGTGCAAATGCGGATGAGGTTAGGATTTTTTGAAGGATAATTCCGTATAAAACGGTAGTTTTCAATTGTTTAGTTAGATTTTGCACGAGCAGAATATACAGAATAAAGAGTAAAAGTCAATCGGTATATATAATGTCGCATTTTTTGATATAAAAAAATCCGAGCGTTCCAACCAAGAAGACGCTCGGATAACGAATTTAGCGGTACGGGGAATTGAACCCCGGTTTGAAGGCTGAGAACCATCTGTCCTAACCACTAGACGATACCGCCGATTCAATGCGCAATGCTAAAAGCAACAGGCATAGAATATAATAACAGTATACTACTTGTCAAGCAAACTTAACTTATTGCAAAACAAGCACTTACAAATATTAATTTTGTAATATGCTGGCTTTGAGGCAGTTAGTTTTAGTCACTTTTTCAAAGATTTTTGAATTTATTTTTCTTCTACATTAATAGGGAATTGTATATTGAGTATTACAACTCTATAAACCTCAATGAAGTGTCAAAAAAGTTCGCTGATAGTGTTGTTTTTTATTGAATCAGAACGATTTACAGGCTACTTTGGGGTACTATATATAAACCGGAGGTTACATGGCTGCAAAGCAAAGCTTAAAGATAAAAAAACCGAAAGAGTTAACAGCAAAACAACTCAATTATGAAGTCTCTTATGCCCCAAAAAACCTGAAATCATCGGACAATGTCAATCCCTGCCTGGATGTTATCGGTCAGGAACGGGCAATAAACGCAATACAACTCGGTCTGCGGGTTAAATCAAAAGGATACAACATATTTGTTACCGGACCGGCCGGTACCGGACGGACAACAACAATCAAACATCTGCTTGAGCAGCTCAATCATGCTGAACCGAATCTGAATGATATCTGTTATGTCAATAATTTTAAAAACGAAGATTCTCCAAAAGTACTCATATTCAAAGCCGGTGATGGTCGGAGATTTAAAAAAGATATGGAATATCTCATATCTTCAATCCGCAAAGCGGTACCTAAAATATTCATGTCAGAAGATTACAAAGACAGACAGAACAGAATTGTCCGGGAGTATGAAGGTCGCCAAAAAGACCTGATCGGTAATTTTGAGGATAAACTAACCGATGCCGGTTTTGTTATGGTTCAGATTCAATCGGGACTTGGTGTTAGAAATGAAATCCAACCGCTAATTGATAATGAACCAGCATCACTTGAGAAGCTTGAAAAACAATCCAAAGAAGGTAAATTTTCACCGACACGACTTGATGAACTCGGCAGGAAATGGGATTCACTTCGC
>QQUK01000237.1 GCA_008501655.1 Calditrichota bacterium | reverse complement strand
TCCGATTTTTTCTATATAGCGTTGACATACGGCGGATTTGGTTAAGGCGTTAATATTATGAGAAAGATCATGGGTGAATGCATATGCGAGATGAACAGCTGTGGTGACATTCGTCAGCGGAACAGGAGTCTCGGAAGGAGGATAGTGTAGTGGAAGGGCTTCCAATATTGATTGAAGAAGTCCCCACAAAGATAATAAATATGCTCCTAAGATCGCATCTGAAATTCCAAAAATCTCTTTTTGAGCTTCAAAAAGAGGTATCTCCTTTTCCTTAGAAAGGATTACCGATTTACGAAGTTCTTCCGGAAAATACTGCATCATTATTAATTTACCGACATCATGAAGCATACCGGCCATCAAAGCCTCTTCGGTTTGTTTCGTCAGCATTCCCAGAGAATTAGCAAGGTGTCGGGCAGTAGCGCCTACAGTTACTGATTTATCATAAATTGATTCAATAGTGAACCCTGAATCTGAAGATTCTGAAAACTGTGTAAACACACCTGCAGTCATAACTAAACTTTTTACGGTATCGATACCAAGTAGATTGACAGCATGGAGAGGACTTTCAACGTGAGTTTTCATTCCAAAAAAAGCCGAATTTACTATTTGTAAAATTTTGGCTGTTATAGATACATCCTTTTTTATTACATCTGCAACGTTTCTAATTGAAACATCATCTTTCTGAAGTTCTGACATCAGTTTTTGATAAATATCAGGTGGTGTAGGAAGAGAAGAAATACTGTTTAGTTTTTCATGTAATTTCCGGTCATTGAGCAATTCCCTCAGTCCGATTGTATTCTTTATAATTGAAACAAACTGATTCGGTTTACAGTCCGAAGTAATGTATTGATGAATAAATTTTGTCGACTTATATACCAACTCTTTATCGGTTGTATCTGAATAAAGGAATCTAACAATCTGACTTTGTGAGTTAAAAACAAATTTTTGAAATTCAATACCGCTTTTGCCATTAATATCAGTTTCACAAATCACAACATCAATCTTTTTTGATTTTATCAATTCCGATGCTTCTTCAACCTGGGTAATATGTATACAGTCATGTTCTTTACCTAATTCATTGTACAAATTATGTAATCCGGTTTTTGTATCACCTGAATCGAATAAAAATAATATAGAAAGATGCTCCATGTTTACTCCTTAAAAGCTGCTTTTATGTGATAATTATATTAATCTCAGATAGTCAATTTTAAGTTAGTCTCTAATAATTATTTAGTTTACTATTTACCAAATAATAGAAGTTCATTCTATAAAATAGCTATCGGAAACAAATGCGGATTGTTTAGTTGATTTTTAAAGCAGGAAAGAGAATAAAATAACAAATTTATACAAGCTGGATTTTTCTGGATTTTAACGTATTATTTTGCAGCAATTGTCTTTAAGGCATTCAAATTTAGAATTGAAATATCTTTTCTGGTTATCTGAATAATCTTTTCATCAGCAAGAGTTTTAAGTGTACGCGACAATGTCTCCGGAGAAATACCGATTATCTGGGCTATTTCAATTCGCAGAAGCGGTACAGTCAGAATCGGTTCCCCTTCAGTAACAGTTTGCGGGTCAAACATTGTTAAAAGAAAATTGGCACATCGTTTTTTGACGGAGTGTAAGGCGAATGAGAGTATCTTTTCCTCAGCCTGACGAAGTTCAACAGCAACTTTTACCAAAATCTCTTCAGTGAACTGTTGGGAATCTTTCATCAGTTTTATGAGCAGTTCTTTTGGAATTTTACAAATTGTTGCTTTGGTTACAACTTCAGCTGTTGCTGTATATGATTCATGAGAAATAGCAGCTCTGAATCCCATTATATCACCGGGACCCAAAAGCCTGACAACCTGGCGGTCGTTGTTTGTTCCTGTTTTGTACAATTTGATTCGTCCCGAATGAATCGAATAAACCTCATCAGACGGTTTGTCTAGATAAAAGATGATCTGTGATCGTGTAAAAACTTCACACTTATGCTGACCTTGGATAAGTTCTTTTTCAGTTTCTGTTAAAGAATCAAATCTGCCGCTCTCTTTAAGCTTACAGAAAAAACATGCTGTCTCATTCATAATTGTTCACTCTTTCAATTTGATAAAACTGATTTAATAGAATATATACAAGAGCTTGGTTATGCCAATCTTTTTTTTAAAAGAATTTTAGTTAGTATCCGCTCGGAAACGACCTGTTTTTCGCCAGATAATCCCGCCAGTAATCGAGACCTTTGTCTTTCACTAATTTATATACCCGCCTGAATCCGACTCCATAGTCAATATCCTCCTCTTCAAACATCTGTTCTTTTACCTTTTCAAGCACCGGCTCTTCCTCAAATTCATTTAATATCAGATAAGCGGCAAAATTGCAGCTTCCCTCACAAAAATCAGAGTCTTTTTCCTTTGGAGTGTGGAGAAACTGCCAGACATGGTTATATTCATGAGCTATTGTTTTTATCAGCCAGGGGCGGGGAAGACCACTAAGTATATATATCTTAATCTCATTTGAAGATATCATTCCGAATAGTGATTCGGTATAATTATATGAAGTATATCCCATTAGCTTTTCAGGATTATTATCTAATAATCTGGAGAGTTTGTTCCGATCGACAAACACAATCTCTATATCATCAAGCTCAACATCAAGGTAATATTTTTTCAATCTTTCATTTATATCAGCAAACAACTCCGGGTTGTCATTTTTGTCAAAAGTTGCCGTCTCAAGACATTTTGTACAGCATGCTCTGCCGTCGGGTAAAATTTTGCCGTTTTTAGCATGTGTCAGACTGAAAAAACCACCACAGTATTCACAATGATATGCATCTTTCTCATGATCCCGGCAATATTTCTGGTCATAAAGGTCAAGGAAATAATCCTCAGTCAGACTTAAAGAACAGAGAGCACATCTGTAGGCGATACTGTTTTCGTAGCAGGCTTTGTGATACTTTTCATCTCCGATAGTAAAATATTCACCGGTGATCGAACGGCGGCAATGATCACAGACTAATTGAAATTCCTCCTGGTAACATCGCTCGTGATACTTTTTGTTCTCTTTTACAATATACTTACTTCTGATTTCTCTGTTACAGTGATCACAATAAATAGAACTTATCTTCGTATAACAGCTGTCATCATAGAATTTATCATTTTCATAATAGTACTTACTCCCTTTTATCTGCCCGTTGCATACGGAACATTTGAAATGGGATGGGTGAAAATGAAAATCCTGTACTTTAACAAATACAGCATCAATGGTTTTATTGCAATAATTACATACCGGTTTTGCGGATAAAAGTGGGGAGAGGATTATTAATACTGCTATTGTAAGAATCGCTTTTCGCATAGCAAAGTATACAGCCGTTTGCTTTTAAAGAAAAGATTTAACAGCAAGCTCTACTGTTTTCTCTATCTCATTGCGAATACGGCGGAATTCTTCAAGTATCTCCTCCTCTGAACCAACCGCATCAGCCGGGTCATCAAATGGAAGATGTACTTTTTTACCGCCACCGGGAAATATCGGACATTTTTCTTTGGCATTATCACAAACGGTAATAATGTAATCAAACTGCATATCGATATAGTCATTCAAATGATTGGAAGTATGCCCGCTCAAATCGATACCAACTTCATTCATAACAATCACAGCTTTTGGATTGACCCCTTGCGGGTCAAGTCCGGCTGAATAGACCTCAGAACCTTGAGGTAGATATTTTTTTAAAAATCCTTCGGCTATCTGAGACCTGCAGGAATTTCCGGTGCATAAAACTAATATTCTCATCTTCATCCTCTGGCAAACCAATGTTTTGTTTTCATACAGAACCGGACAAGCATCAGCATCACCGGTACCTCGATTAACACCCCGACAACGGTTGCAACCGCTGCACCTGAATTAAGTCCGAACAGAACCACAGCTGTTGCAATAGCAACTTCAAAATGATTTGATGCTCCTATCATGGCAACCGGTGCGGCATCTTCATAAGATAATTTAAAAATCTTCGATAATAAATATCCAAGGGCAAAAATGACAATCGTCTGAATGAACAGCGGTATCGCAATCAATCCGATATCAATCGGCTGGGAAATCAGATATTCCCCTTTTAATATAAACAGGACAACCAGAGTCAAAAGAAGGGACGATATCGCGATTGGTGTTAACTTATGTAAAAAGACCCGATTGAAATAATCTTCACCTTTGTTAGAGATTATCGTTTTACGGGTGAAATAGCCGCTTACAAGAGGCAGTCCAACATAAATCAGCACCGACAAAAGTATCGTCTCCCACGGTATCGGCATCTGATTTACCGATAAAAGAAGTCCACCTAACGGAGCGTAGAAAAACAACATCAGTAAAGAGTTGACAGCCACCATCACCAGCGTCAGGGCGTCGTTTCCTTTGGCAAGATATCCCCACATCAGGACCATAGCGGTACAGGGTGCGATCCCTAAAAGAATTGCTCCTGAAATATATGACCGGTAAACTTCGACCTCCTGCCCATGAATCATTTCTGTTCCGGAAAGCATATCTTTAAAAAGAACACCTAAAAAGAGATAAGCGATTGCATACATCGTAAACGGTTTTATCAGCCAGTTAATAACCAATGTGAGCCCAACCGGCTTTGGTGATTTCGCTGCTTTTTTTACATTTGAAAAATCAATCTTCACCATAATCGGGAACATCATAAAAAAGAGACAGATTGCAATCGGTATCGAAACCTGGGCATAAGAGAGTTTATCCAAGAACTCTGCTGATTTTGGCGCCAAATATCCGATAAAGGTACCAATCAGAATTGAGAGAAAAACCCAACCGGTAAGATACCGTTCAAAAAATGATAATTTTTTAGTTTCCATTTTTCCTAACAGGATTTTATAAGTTTGTGGTTGTTAAAAGTAGTCAAATCATTGCTGTATGGAGATTTATGCTCCAAATTTCTGAGTGTTACAGTCAGGTCGGGGAGTCCTTCCTTGATTACATCAGACATCCGGTAATGTACCCATTTTCCCTCTCTGCGGTCAGTAACCAATTGAGCCCCTTTAAGTTTAGCCATATGGCGGGAAATCGTTGATTGAGGAAGTTTAAGCACGGCGGTCAAATCACAAACACATAACTCCCCTTTTGTCAACAATACCATGATTCTGACCCTGATCTCTTCCGAAAGGGCTTTAAAAACAGCTATTTCATTCGTTGTTGTATTCATATATCCGAATATCCGAATATGTACTCAGAAAGTCAATAAAATAGTACAAAAATCGTTATTTTATTCATAAAAACTATGGAACTTATCTGTAACTACCGATGTTTAAGAGATAACAGAGAGAGAAATACTCTACTTTTAAACCAGATAAGAAATTCAGTAATTGACAACAGGAATAAATTAAGTATAATTGAGTTAATTCACGTTAATCAAAAGAAAAACCTTAAAAGGAGTAACACCTTGAGAAAACTTATCACAATGTCTGTCATGATGTTGGCAGTATTAGCACTCGCTGCTGCACCAGTATTTGCCGGCGAAAACTGCGCTACTGACAAAACAGCATCAAAAACTTGTTCAGCTGACAAAACAACAGCACAGAAAGCATCCGCTAAAGGTTCTTCCTGCTCCGCTGAAAAAACAGCTATCAAAGCTTCAGCAAAAGCATCTTGTTCAGCTACAACAAATGCTACAATGGCATCAGCCAAAACATGTTCTCCTGCCGAAATGGAAGCATGCGCAAAAGCATTGAATATGTCAGTTGAAGATGTTAAGAAAATGTGTGGTCCGGAAGGCACAATGGCAATCCAGACTATCTCAATCAAGGGCATGACCTGCACAGGTTGCGAACAGTCAATCACAAAAACTATCGAAGGTGTTGATGGAGTTCATAAAGTTGTCTCAATCAGTCACAAAGATGCAAACGCTGTCGTCTGTGTTGAAAAAGACAAAGCTTGCCTTGAAACCTTGACCAAGACTATCACAAACAAAGGTTACAAAGCTGAAATCATTCCGGCTGTTGCTACAGCAACATCCGCTGATTCAAAAATGTCTTCCTGCTCCAAAACTTGCACCGCTGCTGAAAAAGCCGCTTGTGCATCAAAAACTGCTGAAAAAACAGCTGAGAAAAAAGCTGAAGGCACCAAATAAGTAATACGAATTTAAGAAAGCGGGATAGTTTCTTATCCCGCTTTTTTTTTGAGTTACTCAACCCTTTTTTCTTTATTGAGAGTCACAGATGTATTACCATATGCTTATGAAAAAACTGATTCTCTCCAGCATCCTCATAATCCTGACATCGTTAACCGCAAACTCAGCCAAATATGCCGGAGAAGCATTTTCTCTTGGTGTCGGTGGCCGTTCCTTAGCCTTGGGCGGTGCTACGATTGCGGGACCGTTTGATGCATCAGCCGGATATTGGAATCCGGCAGGACTTGTTACGCTTGGGAATCGTTCGGCGATAGCGATGCATGCCGAGACTTTCGGCTCGCTGTTGAATCATGATTTCTTAGGCTATGTAGATGCAAGACCAAAAGAGAATGCAAAAATTAAGGCGTTCGGTTTTTATCTGTATTATCTCGGTGGCGGTGGAATTAAAATTACACAGCTTAATCAATTTGATCGTCCCGAAGTTATCCGTGAGGAATCACATGGCGACTATCTTTTAACCGGATCTGTCGCAGGGAATCTGACTGATAAACTAGATTTCGGATTAACCGCTAAAATTATTTACCGGGATATCGGAACCGAAACAGGCAAGGGGCTTACCCTTGATGCCGGATTACTTTATCGATACTCACCGGCAATTCAAGTTGGACTTATGGTTACCGATATTACTACCGGGTTTATTAGATACTCCGGTAAAACGTTTGATACCGGTGCGAACTCTGAATCTATATACCCAACCGTAAAACCGGGTCTTATGTTGACTCATCTGCTGAATGATTTTACCGGACGTTTTCTTATGTCGGGGGACATAAAATTCGAAAACATCAAATACGCCGCTCAATACTGGTCAGGTCCGTTATCTCTCGATACTCATTTCGGGTGGGAACTTGCCTACAAAGAGATCCTTTTCGGACGTACCGGTTTTGACATCGGGAGATTCACCGCAGGCGGAGGAATCCATGTCAACAAACTATCACTCGACTTTGCCTACTTAAACCATGATGATTTAGATGAAACTTACCGGATATCAGCCGGTTTCATCTTTTGATTTATAAACTATCGCTAAATGCTTTCAGTAAATTTTCAACGCCGCTTACTGTTTTTGCTTCAACAACAAACATTCCCCGTAAATCCCCTGATTCATAACCGACAGCCATATCCTCAGGATATTTTTCTTTCAGAACAGAGACAACCTCAGTATCAAGATTTTCCATTGTACCATGGCATTTCAGACAGAGCGGATTAGTACGAATAGGTTTGTAAAATACAAACGTAGAATCACCAGCAACAAGCCATTCATCAAAATGATCTAATTTCTGCAGTGTGTCAGCAAACAGGGCTAATACAACAGCCTGATGTTCATCAACACGGTTTCCGCTGTTTCTGTTTTTATCCGATACCCGGGATATAGTCCAGCCGTTCTGAGAATATTTTTCGGTTATCATCGGTGCCTGTTCTGAGCAGACTGAAATAGCGTTTGCCGGACCATCCTGCATCGCTGTCATCAACTCCCCTTTAAGTTCTTTCATATACATCCCGACAATAGCATCTGCTTTGCTTCGAAGCTGTACCGTTGCTGATTCACCTGTTGTCTCAGTCTCTTTTTTACCGCAACCGATGATTGCAATCAACACTAAAATAATAATTGTATTTCTCATAGATAGTACCTCGTATGTTTTAGTTTCACTAAAACATACACACTCAAAAATACAAATCAATCTTTTTAAAGAGTAAGTTAGAATCGGAAACCTAAATTAAGATATGTTTCCTCCTGATCCGAATTGACAATTCCGTATCCGAATTCAAGAGGTCCCAAAGGAGAATCAAGGGCTATTGACGCCCCAAAACCGTTGCGAAGGTTGCGAAGTTTGATCTGGTCGGTGGAGTTATACACTTCACCAAGGTCATATCTCGCTATCAGGAAAAAATGTAAGGGAAGTTTCACCCGCAATTCATTTGAAAACTGCACCATTTTGTCACCGGCAAGCTGTTCAGTACGGAATCCGGCAAACGAATGCTGTCCACCAAGGTAAAATTGTTCAGTCGGGGGAAGACCGGAGCGTGATGCACCTAATGCAAAATAAGGATGATAATTTATATATTTACCAAACTGGATATACGACTCATGTGAAGTGAAAAACTTGGTGTACTCAACATCACCACCAAAAACTTTTCCGGCAAAAGTCAACCGGAACTCATGCCTGTTGCCATGCGTCGGAAAAGGGATCCGGTCAAACGTTTCAAACAGGGAACGGAACTGGAGTTTCTGAATATCATATTGAACTTTTTCTGTAAAGTCCGGGTCAAAATAATCGACATTTTCAATAAAAAGCTCTGATGAGACTGTTCCCAGTCTTGCTATCTGCTGACCTACAGAAAGTGATACACCGGTTGTTCTTTCTTCTCTGACCCTGCTCGGCTCATCGGATATATCATACAGCTGTCTGTTTAAGATCGTTCTATAAATTTTAAACCGTGAAGTAATATATGACTGCAATACGCGGTCAGCTTTAAAGGAAAAGAAATAATGCTGCCGGTCAGGGGCATATCTCCCATGCAGTAAATACTCAAGACCAATCCCCATAAAGTTATCATTTTTTAATTCAAGAAACTCTTCAGATTCATATTCATCATCCCAATGCCAGCCAATGCGAAGCTGTGTACTTTCTTTTTCCTCTACACCGATTTTTACTACAACACCGTCATCGGAAGGTAGAGCATCAACGGTGACCCGTGCAAATAAATCCGTACCATAGATATTTCTTATGCCGTTACTGACCCCTTCAGTTGAGTATGGTTTTCCCTGCTCGAGAGGGAAGTACGAACGAATGAACCAGTCTTTAGTATGTTCGTTCTGTTCGACATCTATAGTCTTTATAATCGCTTCATCAAGCTCGATGATGATTACTGGAGTATTCATCCCGATCCATACTTCTTTTATTATCACAAGATCATAACCAAGTTCTTCATACCTTTTGATAATTCTTTTTAGCCCCTCTTGTAATCCGGAGGAACTGATATAATCAGCATCCCCAACAAAAGTTTTAGCAAGCTCTTCCGAGGAAATCACATTATTCCCTTCAAACTTTAGTGACAGATCCAACACAGGCATTTCGGATAAATGACGCACCAGAATTGTGTCAACTGTCCGGGATGTATCCATATCGGGAAAAACAACTTCTAATTGAAATAACGATTCCTGCTGAACAAATTGTTTACAAACTGCGAGAAACTCTGATTCTGAAAATTCCTTATCTGGAATCATTTCGTTCAATTTTATGTGCGCACTCTCACGTAACCCGGTATCCAATATGACGTTTGAATATCTGTTTTCCGGTGATTTTGATTTGACCGCAGCAATAATACTATCAGCCTGAGCTAATCCATATTCATATCCGATTTTTACCAACTCATCCTTCCGGTCAAAATCAGCAGAAATAAAATCATTAATAGGCGGTGTTAAAACAAAATCAGCAGTCTCAAGTTGACTCTGCAGTTTATCCGATGTCATGATTGTCGTTACCTGGTCAGCTAAATCAACCGGGTCTTTGATGGCATCTTTAGAAAGTAGTATACTGGCGGTGTTTACAGCCACAACAAAACTGACGGAATCAGAAAGGGTTCGGGCAAGGTCAACCGGTATCGGGGTCACAATACCGCCGTCCATCAAAATCATCCCGTCCTTCTCTACACCGGTAAAAGCAAGAGGAAACGCCATCGTTGCTCTTAGCGCATCGGTAATGGAACCTTCAGAAAGCACAACCTGTTTACCGCTGACTATATCAGTTGAAATAGTTACAAACGGAATTGGCAGTTTTTTAAAATCTGCTCCGCATTGATAGTTCGGTTTTGCAGTCAGTGATGTCAGAAGTGAAGTCAGTTCCTGCCCGGCTGTAAGTGCTTTTGGAATTACCGGATTAAAATTATTCAAGCGTATTGATATAAGATGATTTTCCCGACCTTCCCTTTTGGTCAGTAACATAGAATTCCTTGGAGGAGAGTTGGCAAAAAGTCGCCGGAAATTCAACTCATTAGCAATTGAATCAAGTTGATTGGGGCTGTATCCTGAAGCATATAATCCACCGATAATACCGCCCATTGAAGTTCCGGCAACCCCGGAGACTACGATCCCTTTTTCTTCAAAAGCCTTCAATATCCCGATTGTTGTCAATCCGCGGGCTCCTCCGCCGGATAATGCCAGCAAAACAGGGTATTTCTGTCCTGTCTCTTTCGGGTCAAGACCGTCTATGCCGCCGATTTTGACTGTTTTATCAGCGGAAACCGAAACAGCTAACAAACTAAATATGACTAATATAAACTTTTTAATTTTCACTTGCTCAAAAACCACATACATTATTGTTTGTCTAAGATATAAATTTTATTAAAGGTTATACAAGTGTCAATTACAAGAAATGAAATAAAAATTCTCAAAACCCTAAAAACCACTAAAGGCAGAAAAAAAGAAAACCGCTATATTGCCGAAGGTGTCCGTTTACTCGAAGAATCGCTTCGTTTTGACCATTTGCCCAAAATGATCCTGATTGATCAATCACAAATTGATGATCGCATGGAAAATCTGCTTTCAACCATGCAGAAAAAATCAATCAGAATTGAAAAAATATCATCAAAAGATATTGAAGCTGTTGCTGATACTAAATCCCCACAGGGAATTATCGGTATATTCGAGAAAAGAGAGCTCAAAACAAGTGAACTTTCTCTCAGAAAACCTCGTAAAATACTCTGGTGTGAAAATATCTCCGATCCGGGCAATGTCGGCACATTACTCCGGTCAGCTCTGGCATTTGATTTCGAAATGATTTTTGTTTCCGGCTCGACAGCGGATATTTTCTCTCCAAAAGTTGTCAGATCAGCGATGGGAGCTATATTTAAGCTCAAAATTGTCAAAGATACAGAAAGCGAAATCTTTAAATTGATTAAAACTCAAAATTATAGCTTATTAGCTGCAGATGTTTTAGGTAAACCGATTCGCGTTACCGGCCGAAAATATAGTACAAAGAGAATTGTGCTCGCTATCGGCTCGGAAGCAATCGGTTTGACCGATATCATCAAACAGAAAGCTGACGAAAAAATCCGCATCGAACATGAAAAAGAAATCGAATCTCTCAATGCCTCCGTTGCCGGGTCGATTTTGATGAATGAGTTTTATAAAATGGAAAAAGGTCCCAAATGAAAAAGATTCTCCTGACGCTTACTTTACTGGTTCTGAGTATACAGACGACATCTGCTCAGGAAATCTATCAGGAATCTCAGGATGTTTATTCGACAGAAGATATTTTCAGCAAAGTCAAAGCATATCCGAATACAAAAGTTCTCATAAGATCAGCATTATCACTCTCAGGCGATTTGACTATTGAAACCGGGGATCAGGATATCGCTGAGATTGTCTATACAAAAAAAGCGAAAACAAAATCAAAATCTCAGGCAATCGATTTTATCGACCTTATCTCCGCTGACCTGGAAGTAACCCCCGATGGTATCCGGATATCTCTCCGGGCACCAAACCCTGCACCATGGAGCGGAACAAATTATTCCGGTAGAATTGAGCTGACATTAATTATCCCTGATTTTTGTGAAGTTGAAATCGATGCTATGCATTTTAACGTCGAAGCAGAAGGACCGTTTGATTCATTTTCAATCCCTCAGACATTCGGACGCATAGATATTTCAAACGTAATAGAAAGTCTCAACATCGTTGCCTCAAACCGTAAAGTTTCCGCATCAGGTCTTTCCGGTGACATCTATATTTCCACAACAAATGCGGAACTTGAGGTTCAGGATGTTACTTCTGTTGATAAAAAAGTAGAACTTCGTAACGACAATGGTGATATAGTCGGTTCAGATATAAGCGGAGAACTTTTTATCAGGACTTCGTACGGAAAAATAGAACTTGAAAATCTGAAACTCTCCGGTGATAATAACTATATCAGAAGTGAATACGGACCGATTCTTTTGGATATAATCTCATGCAAAACAGAAAATATCTCTATAACCAACAAACATGAAGATATCGAACTGAACCTCCCCTATACAATTTCATCATCCCTTTCGCTTGCCGTAGAAGAAGGAGGCAAAATTGAAGTTACCGATTTGAAACTGAAACCGGAACTTGTGACAAAAAATCGCCTCATCCTTAATGTAAAAGATGGTGAAACGGTTATTAACGGTTCCATACGCGGATCAGGAAATATATATCTGAGAGGACATGACACCGGTGAATAAAAGACTTACAACTTTACTGATTTTCTGCATCCTTGTTACTGTACCGACAATTCAAGCACAAAGGTTTAATGCACCGGGCGACCTCTATTATTATCAGCCGGCAGCAACGGTCTTTGGATGCGAAGCTATCTGGATCAATCCGGCGGGCTTATCAATCTCCCATGCATCCGGTTACCAGATTATTGCTGATTATGCAGATAATAAATTCGCAAAAAGCTGGGCATCGGTTTTTCATCGCGATGCCTTAGGGATTGCTTACAGAAAAATTGATATTCCCGACAGTGAAGATGAGATAAAACATTATATTTTTTCCGGTTCAATCAAAACCGGTCCCAATATGCATATCGGTCTCTCTTACCAGTATTATAAAGATCATTCTGCACAATTCTCCAAAGCCCATCTCTGGAGTATTGGTATTCTTGGTCAGGTAAATCCGCATTATAAATACGGCATAGTATTTTCGAATCTGAATAATGCAACCATCAACAACTTTAAAACAGAAACAGAAATGCGATATTCACTTGCCTACCGTCCTTATGGTAAGATTTTTACCGTTGCCGCAGATATGCTTCTGACTACCAAAACAAAATTCCGTAATGCCGATTTTGTCTACCATGCCGAGATAAATCCAAGGCCGGGTATTCTTATCAACGGCTATATAGATTCTCATAAAAACTTTGAATTCGGATTCCGCATTAATTTTATCCGGACATTTTTCGGAAATAGAAATGATTATTCAAAATCAGGCAACCATCATCGTTCCACACTATTTATAGGGGCAACCGACCGTCAGCAGGAATCTGTGATTCCGCAAAAGCCTAAAAAACTCTCAGCCTCTTTTAAAGGTTCCGTCGACGAAAACCCGGTCAACCCTATCTTCGGTAAAAAAAAAGTCTCGTTTATAACGAATTTATTCGATCTCTACAAATCAGCTTCTGACCCATCGATTTCCGGACTCAATCTGCATCTCGACCGGATCTCTATCGGTTTTGCACAGGCACAGGAACTTCGCAATGCGATTCTTGCACTGAAAAAACAGAATAAGCCGGTTACATGCTACATCTCCTATCCATCCAATATCTCTTACTATATCGCATCCGCAGCCGACAGAATTGTTATCGCACCAATAAGTCAGCTTAATTTAGTCGGATT
>QQUK01000267.1 GCA_008501655.1 Calditrichota bacterium | reverse complement strand
AACTCCTGAAGTAGTTGAGTCGGAACTTACAATGCTGGGGGTTGCAGGACTGATTGACCCGCCTCGTAAAGAAGCAAAAGAGGCGGTGGCTCTTTGTAAATCTGCTGGTATCCATCCTGTAATGATAACCGGTGATCACCCAGTGACAGCTGTAGCTATAGCCAAAAGTATCGGAATTATTGAAAATGGAGATGACTCAAAACTGGTTCTTACCGGAATTGAGCTTGAAAACTTATCTCTTGAAGAATTTGAAGAACGTGTTGAATATGTCCGTGTTTATGCAAGAGTGGCACCGGAACAAAAGCTAAAAATTATTAAAGCTCTGCAAGACAAAGGTCAATATGTTGCTATGACCGGAGACGGTGTCAATGATGCCCCTGCTCTAAAAAGAGCAGATATCGGTGTGGCAATGGGAATCACAGGATCAGATGTATCAAAAGAAGCTGCTCACATGATTCTTCTAGATGATAATTTTTCATCAATTGTAAAAGCAATCAAAGAAGGTCGACGTGTTTTTGACAATATTCGCAAGTTTATAAAATATACAATGACAAGTAATTCTGGTGAACTATGGACATTGCTCATCGCACCATTTTTAGGGTTACCAATTCCTCTTTTGCCAATTCATATTCTGTGGATTAATATAGTAACAGATGGTCTTCCCGGACTTGCACTTGCTGCCGAGCCTGCTGAACGTGGAATTATGCAGAAACCTCCAAGACATCCCAAAGAAAGCATCTTTGCAAATGGTTTTGGAGTTCACATAATTTGGGTAGGACTTCTTATGGGTCTTGTAACAATAGGTCTTCAACAGTATGCTGTCAGTGCGGGAATAGAAAACTGGCAGACGATGGTACTTACTGTACTTTGCTTAAGTCAGTTGGGACATGTCCTTGCTATCAGATCAGAGAACGAATCCCTTCTCAAACGTGGTGTATTCTCAAACAAACCTCTTTTGGGAGCCCTTGTATTTACCTTTGGATTGCAGATGGCTATAATATATGTACCTTTTCTGAATCCTATTTTTCATACAGCACCTTTGACTCTTAAAGAATTGATTGTTACTCTTCTACTTTCAACAGTAGTATTCTTCGCCGTTGAAATTGAGAAAACTATTCTACGGAGAAAACATAAAAACTAATACTAAATTAGAATGGTTATAAAACTACCTATCTTTCATACCATACTTATAATTACTTCCTAAGATTCATGAATCTTCAGACTATCCAAGATAATTTCAATCTTGTCTCAAACATCCTTTAATCAAAGAAAAATTATTGTGACCAAATTGTGTCAACAGTTGTCGTAAATTATTGCTTGATATTCAGCGATATAGCCGTCCGGTGGGGGGTATATGCAAATAGTCCTGTCCGTATGTCGCCGTAATTTATTGACTTGCATGAAATTACAACAAATGGAGGTGGGGGGAATCGAACCCCCGTCCGAGCATAACGACCAGCCGTCTTCTACGTGTGTAGTCAATCTTTAGTTTCTCGTAACATCTGCTGCCGAATGACAGGCTACAAACATCACCAGCCTTTTAGTTTAAGTTCTGATTAAAGGCGTCACAAAACCGAGTCTCCTTTATCGACGCTAACCAGCCACTCCAGAGACGGGGGGTGATCGGCAGCGCGCTTATCCTAAATTAAATTAGGCAGCGAGGGCGTAATTATTTTCGCCAATTAAATTAGTTTTGCCTGTATTGGTAACGAAGATCCAGACATCTCCGACACGCGGACAACATCTCACTATACCCGTCGAAGCCATGTCACCCCCAAAATCTGATTTCGGGGCAACTTCAGACGATGTGAAGTTGTCTGTTTCCAATCCTTTACAAAAGACTGAAAATCTAATATACTACATCGGTTACAAATAGCAACCATGCATACTTAGAACGATTATAAGTCAAAAAGGTTTCGATTTTGGCAAACAAAACATTTTTCGAAAAAATGCTCGCCTGGGGTTCGCTTATTGGAGCTGCTCTGTTTGCCGGATTTTGTATATATTTTATACTATTAGTTCTTCTGGAAAAATAGAACTTTTTAGACTTTATATCGTTATAAGATAACAGGTTTCCTTAAATGTAAACAAAAGGATTATTCATGCCGAATTTTAAAATAAACTGGCAAAACGACACTCTGGATAAAGAACGAGCCGAAAAAATGAAAGATCTCGGAATTCTGATGCTCCGTATCGGAATCGCCTCTTTGATGCTTTTCGGGCATGGTTCAGAAAAACTGGTCAATTTTTCAGAACGAGCTGCCACATTTGCCGATCCGCTCGGAGTATCTCCAGCTGTCTCCTTGAGTCTGACTATATTTGCTGAATTTTTCTGCTCAATTGCTATCCTCTTTGGGTTTTTCACCCGCTATGCAACAGTACCTCTGATTATCACCATGCTCGTTGCTGCATTTGTCATCCATGGTGATGATCCCTGGAAAAAACAGGAGATGGCGATTCTCTATCTTGTTCCCTATATCAGCCTTTTGATTTCCGGTGGTGGACGGTATTCAGTCGACCGGAAACTGTTCGGAGGTCGTTTTGGATCTTGAGGAAAGAATCAATCGTTCGGAATCGCACATCGTCAGAACAATTTTTCCGAATACAACCAACCATCGCAACACGCTCTTTGGCGGAACCGCTTTAAGCTGGATGGATGAGATTGCATTCATCACCGCTACCAGGTTCTGCCGGCAACCTTTAGTGACCGTATCAATTGACAAAACCGATTTCAAAAAACCGATTCCTTCAAGAACAATCGCTGACATCATCGGCAGGGTTGTCAAAGTTGGACGGACATCTCTGCAGGTCAAGGTTGATATCTATATCGAGCAGATGGATTCGGACCATCGCGAGCTTGCTATCGAAGGTCTTATCACGATGGTTGCTGTCGATGATGATATGAAGCCGGTTCCTATAAAGCAATAGCAGTAACATACCCCCTACCCTTCTGATCATGCAGACGAGGACGTCTGCAATGCACATTTGGCAGAACCACTAAAGGGTTCTTCCCTACGAGTTCAAAAGTCCACTTCGACTCCGCTCAGTGTGACTTTTATCCACCTCCTACCCTACTATGGAACACACTTCGACAAGCTCAGTGTGACAGATTGAAATGGGTTCGTTTGCTCATTTTCGGGGACCCACAGTTTTCGTTTTTAGTTCAAATTGAAACGTAATCTCCTCTCTCCAAATACGATACAGTAAAATGGCTTTTGAGTTATAAATGGCTTTAAAGCCATTTTCTGTTTTGGTCTGTAACTCGTTATTCTCATAGTTTCTCATGAGGGAGATGCGATTAGTTTTTAAGGGTAAAGTTGTAGGGGAAGTGCAAATTGTCAGGGGCAGACGGGGGCGTCTGCCGCCTACAATTCTATTTTTTGAATAGAGACCCACTGCAAGCAGTGGGCTACCCGGTAACAAGCTCAAAATTCTAAAACTGATCAATAGTCTTTTCTATTTCAATTGTTTCTGTTAGC
>QQUK01000050.1 GCA_008501655.1 Calditrichota bacterium | reverse complement strand
TCATTGAAAGCATCGACACGCCCATGCCAATAAACATCGGCAGTGCTAAAGGTTCGCCTGCGATTTCACCGCAGACTGAAACGGGGATGTTTGCTTTATGACAGGCTTTGACTGTTTTACAGACAAGATGCAGTACCGATGGATGGTAGGCTGAATAGAGATGGGCAAGTTTGTTATTCATCCGGTCGGTTGCAATTGTATACTGGGTGAGGTCGTTGGTTCCGATTGACATGAAGTCGACTTTTTTTGCGACCAAATCCGCTGTCAATGCAATCGAAGGAACCTCGACCATAATGCCTAATTCTATCTCATGGTCAAAATCTATTTTCTCTTTTTTCAGTTTAAATTTTACCTGCTGAATAAGTTTTTTTGCCTGCTCGATTTCGGAAACATCGGATATCATCGGGAGCATGATTTTTAAATTACGAAAGACCGATGCCCGGAGTATTGCGCGTATTTGCGTTTTGAAAACTTCCGGCATATCGAGAAGGATACGAATACCGCGAAGTCCGAGAGCAGGGTTCTCTTCATTCAGCCAGTTCCCGTTTGTTGCAAGTTTATCATATCCGAGGTCAAATGCTCTTAGGGTGACGGATGTATGTTTGTATTGTCTGGCGATATCATAATAAAATTCATACTGTTCTTCTTCGGATGGGAAACGGTTGGCTGCAAGATACATAAACTCGGTTCGATACAAGCCGACCGGAATTTTTTTCGTAGAGAGTATTTCATCAGCCGGTCCCGGCAGAGTCAGGTTGGCACCGATTTGAAGTTCGACATTGTCGGCTGTTTTCGGAGGAAGTTTGGTTAAGCGTTTAATACGGGTAATTGATGCGGCACCAAGACGTTTTTTAAGCTTCTGATATTCTGTCCATACAGCATCAGCCGGATTCAGAATAATTTTGCCGTTTACACCGTCTAAAATTATTTTGGTGTTATCGGTAAATTGGAGATGAGCATCGGGATGAATCATCACCGGAAGCATCAGACCGCGTGCGATTAGAGCCATATGGGAGTTTTTTCCCCCTTCGGAGACGACAAAGCCAATAGCTTTACGCTGGCGATGGACTAAAATCTCACCGGGTGAGAATGATTTTCCGATTACAATTGTGTTTGGTCCGAATTTGAGAGTAGACTTTTTTTCGCCGGAGAGATGAGAGAGTACTCTTTTTCCGACAGCTTCAATATCAAGAGCAGTTTGACGCAGATAAGAATCTGAAGAGCGTCTGAGGGGAAGCGTTGATTCATTTATCAGTTTATTAAAAATAAAGCCTGAGTTACGCCGTTTCTTTTTTATTTCTTCGTTTACCCGTTTCAGGAAATCGGCATCGGATGCAATCATCAGCTGGGCATCAAAGATTTTAGCTACCGGTCCGCCCATCCGTTTGGAGGCTGAGTCACGCATTTCGGTAAGTTCTTCAACTGTTTCATCAAGAGCTTTTTCTAAAGATTTTATCTCCGACTCAATTTTAGAGACAGGAATAGCTATTTCGGGGATTTTGTACTCACCCGGATGAATAATTCGGGTGACCCCCATTACAATTCCACTTGAAATAACTGAGCTTTCGATGACTTTTGAAACCGGCTTCATATTCTTTTTCTTTGTTTTCTATTTATACGGGGAAATAAGGGGCGGAAGGCAAAAAAGGCAAGTTTTATATCAATCCATTTCATTAAAACCGGAAGTGACGACTTCAGTGAGAGCTTCAACAGCAGCTTCTTCGTCGTTTCCATCGGCTTCAATAATAATTTCTGAGCCCTGTTCAGCGGCAAGCATCATCACACCCATAATTGATTTACCGTTGACCCGTAAGCCATCTTTGGTAAAATGGATTTCCGATTCAAATTTGTTTGCTGTCGTGACCAGCAACGCTGAGGGTCTGGCGTGGAGACCTAATTTATTGACAATCTTGGTTGTTTTTTTGGTCATATATAATCTTCGGACAAAATAAACTGTTTCCCTGATATTTCCTTTACTATTCCTTTGAGTTCCAATGCTAAAAGAAACTCCATTAACTCCGGAACCGGTAAGTTAATCTCTCTGGAGATTTTGTCAACCTGTTGTGGTCCGGATGTGAAAAGATTTATAATTTCCTGCTCGGTTTTGGTCATATCGGGGAGTTGTTTGAATTTTTTTGCTTTAATTTCCCCTTTCAGGCGCGGCATTGTCTCAAAGATATCATCAATTGAGGTTAAAAGGGTGGCTCCGTTTTTGATAAGCTGATTTGAGCCTATAGACATTTTTGATGACGGCAATCCGGGTACTGCGAATAATTCTTTATTGTAGGTCAATGCCTGTTCTGCTGTTATCAATGCTCCGGACTTTTGTCCGGCTTCGACAACTATCACCCCATCAGATAATCCAGCAATTATTCTGTTTCGTTCCGGGAAATAAGCACGGACCGGGTCTGTGCCCGGGAGATATTCCGAGAATATAGTACCGTGTTTGGCAATTTGTTTAGCGAGTTCTTTATTTGAGGGCGGGTAGACAATATCAAGCGATGAACCCCAGACGGCGACAGTGTGACCACCTGATTCAAGGGCACCTTTGTGGGCGGCGGCATCGATACCTTCTGCCATACCGGAAACGACAATGATATCAGAAGATGCCAACTGTCCAGCTAAATTAAAAGTAAACTGTTTCCCGGTTTCGGTGGCATGGCGTGAACCGACGATTCCGATTAATTTATCAGTTGGAATAATCTCTTTGCCTATGGAAAACAATATTGGCGGAATATCTTTGCTGGAGATATTGTATAGTTGTTTGGGGAAGTTGTCATCGTTGTAAAAGTGAACTTTCCAACCGAGTTGGATAATTTTTTCAGCGACCTCTTTTGCTTTGTCGAAATCGACAGTGGATTTGATAGATTTTGCGAGGGAATTTGAAATACCGGAAACAGATTCAAGAGCATTTTCTGTAGCATTGAAAACGTTCTGAATCGAACCGAAAGTTTTCACGAGTGAGTGAAATCTTCCCCTGCCTATCCCCTGAATTGATAATAATGCGATATGTTCAGTAAGTTTATCTTTCAAATCTTTGCTGGTCAAGTTTTCTCTCAATCTCTTCGAGGAACTGTTTTGCACCCTTTTTGGATACCGCCGAAATGTAAATATAATCATCGGGGAGTTCTTTGGAAATATCTTTTAAATCACTTTCCGGCAGAGTATCAATTTTTGTAATCACAGTTACTGAAGGACGTTTGAGAAGTTGTTTATCAAAATCTTCGAGTTCTTTTTCCAACACCGCATGCGTTTCAGCAATATCAAGTTCATTTATGTCAATAACATAGAGGATTAAACCGGTGCGCTGAATATGGCGGAGAAATTGATGACCGAGACCTTTGCCATCGGCAGCACCTTCGATAAGCCCTGGAATGTCTGCCATAACGCAGGATTTATATTCCCGGAGTTTGACAATGCCAAGATTCGGTTTGAGAGTTGTAAACGGATAATCAGCGATTTTTGGTCTGGCTGCGGAGAATGAGGAAAGGATTGTTGATTTACCGGCGTTTGGGAGTCCAACCAGTCCGACATCGGCAAGAAGTTTCAGTTCGAGGGCAATCTGTTTAAATTCGCCGGGGAAACCATCCTGAGCTTTGCGAGGAGTCTGATTGGTAGATGATTTGTAGTATTCGTTACCGTGACCGCCTTTGCCGCCTTTGGCTATGAGATATTTTTTACCCGGTTCATCGAGGTCGACAATGATATTGTCCGAATTCTGATCTTTGACGACAGTCCCGACCGGAAGTTTGAGTATTGTATCTTTGCCGGAACGCCCGGTTTTGCGACCGGAACCTCCACCCTGCCCGGGTTGAGCTTTATAGTGTCGTTTATAGCGATAGTCAAGGAGGGTTGTCAATTGAGGGTCAGCGAGTGCATAGATCGAGCCGCCATGTCCGCCATCACCGCCATCGGGACCGCCTTTAGGGACGAATTTTTCGGTATGGAAGGAGACACAGCCATGTCCACCGTTTCCGGCAGTGACTTCAATTTCGACATAGTCAATAAATTTCATGGATTGAATATAGGGAATTAGGGGGGATTGGCAAGGGGGAATAAAATTTTCAAAAAATGAATTTAAACATTGTAGCTCGGGTCTCCTGGAGACCCGAGTTTGAGTGCATAATTTCAGATTTTTACAGTAAAGGTCAGGTCTCCAAGAGACCTGACCTACGAAGATGATCTACTGAGATGACCTTTGGAAAAGGACAAAATTTATTAGAATATTGATTTGTTTAAATCATACTGACATACCCTGTCAGTCATCCTGATTATATTATATACATGTCAAAACTGAGAAGATATCATATTGAAGGATATTATTATTTTGTAACATGTGTTACTTTTAAAAGAATACATTTTTTGAGAAGTAATGAACAACTACTAATCAATTCATTTTATAAATTTGAAAAAGAATCAGCCTGTTCAATCATATCATATACAATACTTCCAGATCATTTTCATATAATTATAAATGTTAATTCAATTCACATTTCTAAAATTATGCAGAAGATTAAGTTGTCTTTTTATAGAAAATATAAGTTGTTGATAGATGATTCTGTTAGAAGAGTTTGGCAGAACAGATTTATGGATCATTTACTCAGAGATGAAAAAGATTTGTACAATCATTTAAAATATATTCAAGATAATGCCGTGAAACATAAGTATTCAAAAGTTCCAGAGGAATGGGAATATTGTAAAATTTATTATTATAAAATGTAAATTGTTTTAGATAATATCTATGAAGTCGTAGCTCGGGTCTCCTGGAGACCCGAGTTTGAGTGCATAATTTCAGATTTTTACAGTAAAGGTCAGGTCTCCAAGAGACCTGACCTACAGAGATTTGTAGCCCCGAATTTCATTTCACATGTTTAAAGAGTTTACCGTAAAGGTTAGGTCTCAAAGAGACCTGACCTACAGAGATTTGTAGCCCCGAATTTCATTTCACATATTTAAAGAGTTTACCGTAAAGGTCAGGTCTCCAAGAGACCTGACCTACAGAGATTTGTAGCCCCGAATTTGATTTCACATATTTAAAGAGTTTACCGTAAAGATCAGGTCTCCAAGAGACCTGACCTAAAGGATACCATTATTTTTAAGATGTCAGGAGGCACGCCTCCTGACCTACAATAATAGTTGTCAGACAAGATGCCTGACAACACAAAACGAAGGGCAGACACAGAGGTCTGCTCCTTCGTTTTTATATCTCCTTCAGAGATTTTACCTGACGGAGTTTTTTGAAGAGCTGGATGTATTCTTTTACCATGATTTCCTCAGCTTGCGACAGTCCTTCCATCATCGGGATACCGATACGGAGAACAGCGCGGACCATGTCAGAAGTTGTCCGGTCATATTTTTTGGCGAGGGATTTCAGTTGTTCTTTCAGTTCGTATGAGACAAAGATGTTAAGGCAGTGTTCACCGCGGATTTTTCTTTTTTGTTTTTCGCTTGGCATAGATTGTTCTCCTTTTTTAAGATGTAAGGCTTCGTCTCCGCTCAGCCTGACTTCTCCGTTTATTTTTCATGGCAGAACCGCTGAAGGGTTCTGCCCTACAATTACTATCGCTTTCTCAGGGAACCCGACCTACGGTTTTTTTTACTGTCGGGTTTCTCGATTTTGAAATCTGACGATTTCAAATCGACGGAACCCGACCTCCTACTCGTGGTTTGGGTTGGCAGGATCGCAGGGATCCTGCCCTACATGGTTACATGTGGTATTTTTCATGACCGATTAAGATTTGAGGAGTGGTTATTTTTATTTTGTATTCCTTTTCAATTTTTTTGATCACGTTTGTCCAGGTTGTACGTTTGTTACGGGTTGATATCAAATCGTTTATTTCGGTAAAAAAATCGGAATTACAAATAGGACATTCTGTTTTCATAGTTGAATCGATACCGAACTGTTGTTTGACGAATTTGTGTAAATTTATTTTGAGCTTTTTGATAATCCGTTTTTGCATGGCGCTTAGTTTATATATCTCTTTGTTTGATTTTTCTGATAATGTATTGTATCTCTCTCCCATATAATAAAAACGGTAGATGAATTCCTGTTCATCAGTTGTCAGTTTTGCGATTGCTTTTCGAACGGCTGAGATAATAGCATTTTTGTTTGATGAATCAACTGTCAATTCCGAACCCGGGTTAAAACCTGATTCGATCAGCTGTTCCAGGGAAAGTTCGGTGTATTTGTTGTCAATAGTCTCGGATTTCAGCTGAGGGTCGTAACCGATATCGACAATCCAGTTTTGGTAGGTGATTTTATTTTTAGCCACAGAAACTCCTTTTTTATCTTTTTGCTTTTTAATTTACAGATAGGGAGTTTTTGCGCTATTACATCGATATCATACATTTTTTGCTGTTAATTCAAGGTTTTGGTGTGAATATTCACATGATTGCTATATAAGAAGTTAGTGAGATAAATTATAATTTACTTCGCCCGATAGTATATATATTATATACTTTCAAGTGAACCTGAGTGATATAAGAAATTAATGGACCAGAATTTAGAAAAAATAGAAATACCGCAGCCTCAGGTAACCCATGGCGGTTATCATGATTTTCGTCGTGATTTTAATATGACGACATATCAGACGTCTAAAATGACATATGTATTCGCATTTTTGATGGTTTTGTATGTCAGTCAGGGATTTTTAGGCGGACAGGAAGATTTTCTCTCTACCCTCAACGAGGGTATGAGGATGTTTATATATATTACGACAATTGCATTTCAGTGGTTCATTTTTGGTATTATGTACATTACGATGCGCACAGAGAATACCGATCTTAGTTCACTGGCGTTGAATAGAATCCGTACAATAGATTTCGCCTGGTCATTTGCAACTCTTTTAGTTTTAGCGGTTACCGGTGTAGCCATGTCTTTGTTTGTTGAATTTATCGGTCACCCGATGCCGGGGGAACTTGCCATGCTTCTACCACAGGACTTATTAGGTAAATTTGTCTGGGTGGGAGTTTCATTTACAGCCGGATTCTGTGAGGAAACATTGTTTCGCGGGTATATAATGACCCGAATCCGGGAGATGGGAAAATTTTCTAATTGGACAATTCCGGTGATTGTATCATCGATTGCATTCGGACTGCCTCATGCTTATCAGGGAATCGGCGGATTGATTGTGATAACTTCATTAGGAGTAGTGTTTGCTCTTATTTACATCCGTACTAAATCACTTTGGCCGGCTGTTATAGCCCATTCCCTTTTAGATTTTTTAAATATCTTTTTCCCGCAATAAACAACAACTTATTTCAAGAGAAGCATCTTTTTCATTTCAGATGATGAATCAGTTACGATTTTATATAAATATAATCCGGTAGCGACCTGCTGGTTAGCATCGTTTGTTCCATCCCACTCAACTTTATATTGTCCCGAACTATACATCTCATCAGTAAGTGTTTTGACATGCTGTCCGAGCATATTGTATACAGAGAGATTGACTTTTGTTTTGTACGGAATTGAAAAGGCAATTTCGGTTGTCGGGTTAAAAGGATTCGGATAGTTTTGAGAGAGAGTAAAATCTTTAGGCAGCGGTTGATTCGGATCGTTTATGTCGGTTGCCTCGTATACCCTTGTATTGGCATAGATATTAAAGCCGTTTGAACGGGGGTCAGCCCATACAAACCACGCTCTCCCCCGGTCTGCCGTCGTCCGAGGTGTTGTCATAAACTCTACAGATTCCGAAGCTACAACTGTATTGGTTCCAACAGCTGTCAGGGTATTATCATAGATTTGTGAATAAACTTCCGGTTTGCCGTTTCTTGTATCTATCCAGCAGA
Organism: Calditrichota bacterium; assembly: GCA_008501655.1. GTDB lineage: Bacteria > Zixibacteria > MSB-5A5 > GN15 > FEB-12 > QQUK01. The sequence goes on along the minus strand of QQUK01000050.1, from coordinate 5,863 downwards.
TTGAAACATAATCATTATTATCAATAGATAAATCGACATCATATCCATTTGTATTAATCTGATCTATAACTTCAAAAGGTGTTGTAAGTTCAATTCCATCTGAAGCATATTGTCCGAGATATATTCTTTTATATTCATTAAAAGCCTGAAAAACTACAATGAGATTACCTGAAGTGTTTGCCTGTATGGCAACTTTTTCAATTTGTTGGCTGTTATCCGGGTGAGTTATTGATGCTTTAGTCGAAGCGGTTCCGTCAGCAAGATAAAGCTGTGATTTGATATCCGCCGGGGTTTGTGATTTATCAAGCCAGGTTACATAAAAACGGTTTGCATTATCTGCTGATACCTGGAGAGATTCAAATGTAGTATCGTTGGCAGGATTTGATATTTGAAAATTAATACCGTCTTTATTTCCTGAGGCATCGAGCCATTGACCATAAATCTGATTTGCACCTGAACGTTTATCAATCCATGCGATGAGAACTTTACCATTATCGGCCATAACTGTTTTTGGTAATCTTTTGATAGCAACTTCGAGGGTGTCTGAAATCAGAAATTCATTTTCTGTAAACAATCCGAATTGAGAACCGTACCGTCCGAAAATCCTCTGACCGGGAAGAGCTGCTATATCTCTGGAGTCTACCCATGCTACAAATGATTTGAGTTGTGATTTGCTGGCAGTTATTGCAGGTTCAGACTGCAGATTTGAAGCCTGGTCCTGATTTACTTTGATATTGGAGTATAGTTTGATACCGCCGTTAGAGACAGCCTGAACATAAATATCTCCGACATCGCTGCGTTTATCTTCGAAGGCAATCAAGGTATACCAATCTGTTGAGACAGCAGCTTGGGGATTGATTGATGGTGCCCCGATGATATCATCATTGGCAACCAGTTCGGAGGTCAATATTGCTGTTCCGGAGATATCAAAAAGATTCAGGTTTATATCGGCATTATCTAAAAGATATTCCGACCAGCAGACGGCAAATTTTTCATAGTCTGAGTAAGAGACAGATGGTGTCCAGCGTCTTCCGGAAAGGGAGTTATTGATGATTGACTGATTCCCGACTTTGGTGAGGTCAGTTGCGATAACCTGTCTGTTGATTAAATTCTGAGGACCAAAGCCTGCCCAGACTACTGAGATTTCTGAATCAGATTTTGCAAGGTCGATATTCCAGTTTATTATTTGCGGATTTAGTTCAGAGAGAATTGTATTGGTACCGACAAGTCCGCTGAGACTGTTGTATCTTTGTCCATACACTTCCTGACCGCTTCTCTGATCTATCCAGGCGATGACAAACTGATTGGAACCGGTAAAAAGAACCTCGGGGGCAAACTGGTCTGCGGTATTTGCAGTCGGCGGGATAACGATAAACTCGGCACCGTAGGGAGCACCGGCACCGTTAAATAGTCTTGCATAAATATCTGCTCTGTTGTTTCTGTAATCTTCCCAGGCAACCAGAATATCTCCATCCGGGTTGACATCAACGGAAGGTACCCAATGAGAAGCAGAACCTCCATCGGAGTTGACAGTCAGGGGACCAAAGGCAAGGATTCCAGCATTGGTATATGATTTCATAACGACAGTTGAACCGGAAGCTGAATAATTTTCCCAGACGATAACAATTTTACCGTTTGGATAAACTGCTGCTGAAAATGGTCCTGCAAATGATGAGGATATTGTATCATTGACTAAAACAGCGGGGACTACAATATTCAGGTCGGCATCATATTTGGAGTAGTAAATCAGTCCTTCGGTCTGGTTTCGGAAGAACAAGAAGATGTTCCCATTTGTATCCGCTGATAGATAGGGTTCGGTCATGTCAGAGCCGATCAGTGAGGATGCAACGAGTTCGTTATTTCCCTGCGGGGTACCGAGGGAATCATATCTTTGCCAGAAGATTTTTTTCGAACCATTTCTGTTATCATCAAAAACGACAACCCAGCCGCCATCGGCAAGGTTTGCTACTGATGAGTTATCCTGTCTGAATTTTGCCGGAGTAACTGATTCTGAGATAACTATGTCAGCATCAGCTGCAGAAGATGTATTATAATATTGTTTACTGAGAATATCCCGGTTTGTAGAATTAAATTCGATTCGGGAGTCATGAATTTGAGCTCTGTCGAAAGCAAATCCTGTTTCTAAAAGAGCTAATAATATGATAAATGTTACTATTTTTTGCATAGAGTCCCTTTAAAAATATATTTGTACTGTATAAATGCAAAAAATCTGCCCTTTTACAAACAAAAATTGCTCATTTTCAAAAGTCCGCTAAATCTGCGGTCTTTTTAAGGATATGGTTAGCAGAGACTTACATTAGAATGACAAATATATTACAATAAATAGGTAAACTTTTGAAAAATAATGTAGTAGAATCAAGTGAGACAAGCTTACATCCAGGGAATTTTATACTGGATTTATTTCGATAAAAATAGTATAAGTTATTTTGTTTAAGAAACTTAAACGTTTCTCTCACGTATTTAAAGAGAGAAGAAAGAAAGTTGGAATTGAAGGATTATGAAACCGAGAAAAACGATAAAAGCAGCAAGTGAACATCCGTGGGATTATGACGAGAGATTGTCATATCCCCGGAGGTTCTCTCCTCTGTTTATCTCAGTTTTTGTTCTCTTTTTATCCTTGTCGGTTTCAGCTCAGCGGCTTGTGATCCCTCCGACGCCTATTGAGGATGCTAAAGACTCGGGTGAGGAAAAACTAACGAGACTTCAGCTGGAGACAGCTGAGGATTATAAAGATATATTAGAAGACCTGACCTATCACGTCACAGATTTTATCGATATATTCACTAAATCAAGTAAATTAGAATCTATACAGATGCAGAATGAACTTCTGCAGATGCTGACAAAACTTCAAACGGATACGTATGAGACTGATGTATCTCTGCTACAAGGAGATTTGAACAGACTTATTGATAAACTTCGCCAAGGTGAAGCATCGCTTCGTTCTGATACGAATAATAAATTGCTGTATAAGAACTTTAAAATCTTACGCCTCCAGCTTCAGTCAATAAATGAGATTATTGAAGAAGATATAGCAGGTAAGATGGCCATGCAGGCAAAGGACCAACGACTGATTATTGCCAAGATTCAGAGAGAACGAGCTGAAGAAAAAGCGATGGAGGAAAATTTCTTCCGGTTATTGGAGATGACTGAAAAAATCAAGGATGAGGCTATCCGTATCAAAGCTGAGTCTCTTGATATTACTATAAATACAGAGTATCTCGAAGAACTTGAAAAATCGATTGAACTGCAGGAAGATTTTGTAGTAAAATTTGAAGATTATATAAACAAGATTCTCCCGAATCTTATTATTTTTAAAGAAAATGATTCGGATAAAATAATCGTTGCTCCTAATACTTATGTAAAGCGGGATAGCTATTTTCTTCCTCCTTCCCCACCCGATGCACCTGATGTCCCGGATCCGGTCGATGAAGTATGGGTAGGAGTCGGACATGGCCATGACGACAGTTATGCTTATAATTATACTTACAATTACAACAAATCAGATAAGCATTTACAATCGAAAACTCTGGTAGATTCTGTTTTTATATCATCAAAAAAACTACCGATCAATGTCCGGAACAAAGTCGGTAATCTGAAGGTCGAAGGCTGGAATAAAAATAAGATTGTCGTCAAATACCGGATAGATGTATCCGCCAATGATAATGAATCGGTTATTGCATTTTTAGATGATGTCGAACTGGAACTTGTCTCAAAAAATTCCGGAGTTTATATCTCGGTTCTCTATCCGGATATCAAAGATGCGAGCCGACAGATTGCCGGAAGTAATCTTATATTATTTGTCCCGGATAAGAATAAAGTCATTTGTGAAAATGCATTCGGGAATACATCGATATCCGAAATAAACAACAATGTTGAGATTGACTTAAAGAATTCGATTACCGATGTAAAAAATATCAGAGGAAATGTAGAGGGTTCAACGAAGCTTGGTTCAATCAATATAAGTTCGGTTCAGGGAACTATCAATATTGTCTCAGATAAATGTCCGACAAGTATTCTTGATTGTCGCGGGACAACAAATATCAAAAGTAGTTTTGCTCCAATAAAGATTTCGGGATCAACCGGTGACCTCAATATCAGAAATACCAGCGATATTTCGCTTCTCAATCATATCGGGAATATTGATTTTGAAAATTCAAACGGTACAATTACAATTCAGAATCTAACCGGAAATCTCGAGCTTATAAATTCATATAAACCGACATATATCCGAAAGGTAGAAGGTTCGATATATGTGGAAAACTTGAATTCCCTGATTACCCTGGAAGAGATAAACGGTAAAGCTTCTGTTGTGAATAAATCAGGCACTATTAAAGCCCGTGAGGTAAGCGGACCTCTGTTCTTTTCTAACCCCGGCGGGGTGACAGATATTGATTTTGACGGGACTCTTGCGGGTAATTCGGTCATCCAGTCGGACTACGGTAAAATCAATCTGATTTTATCAAATAATTCAAATATCAATGTAGCTGCTATGACTGACGGCGGTATGATTAGTAATACGTATGCTCAGATTAGAAAAGAAGACTTCTTAAGCAGAACTTCAGTCTCACTTGGTAAATCATATGACACCCTTGATGTCAAAGGTACCAACAGTATAATTGTAATTTCGGATAAATAATCAGAATTAGTTAAGCAACGGGGGTTTCTTCTTTGGCTGCCAGATTAAGTTTGGCGAGCTCATCTTTGATTTTCTTTTCAATATCAAAAATATATGTATCGTCATGATAAACGATAGTTTCGAACCTGTTAAGATTTTTCAATTCATTTAAAACAAGTTGAATAGCCTGTACACCATTGATAATCAGACCGATGGAACTTTGTATCTTACCATTTGAATCGGTGATTTGTTCTTTCTGAATACCAAGTTCCAGAAGTTGAGCACGACCTAAAATTGTTGCAGCGGCGTTATTGATATAATGATTAAATGTTGCTGTAAGTGTTTTGACCGTCTCTAAGGATGCTTTTTCGATTTTTGATTTGGTTATCTCTTTATGCATTGTGGAATTTTCTTCCATCAAATTTTCAAGCATCAGATATTGGCGGTAGAGCATCTGGTTGGCTTCAATGAGTATATCGTCGGTGGAACCGATTTCAATTTCCAGAAACTTTGCTTCATCAATGACATTTTTGAACAGATTTTCTTCTATCTTCTTCAGCCGATCCTGAGATAGACCAAGATTTTCCATGATAGTTTTTTTCAGTTCAACATTTTCTGTTGTTTCATGAGTTCTTTTTGAGGTTGTAAATTTTGCGACTCTGTTGGCAAGAAGAACTATCTGAGCAAGTCTGAAATCGGGATCGTTGGTATCAGGCGGGAACATATTATGATGCTGGCCAACCGCTTCACAGATAACAGAGGGTACATGCCATTGTTCAAGCAAAAACTGTCCAACGCGGGCATGGTTAGTTCCCCAGGTATTTTCTTCAAGTTCAAGCATATGCTCGCCGGATTCAGCCTGTTTCCAGACATTTTTAAATTTATCCGGGAATGATTTTTCCAATACCAAAATTCCGATATCATGAAGAATACCGGTGATAAATGCTTCCTCAACACGAGGATATCGGCATGCTTCGGCAATTGTGCGTGAAGCTATAGCGACCTCAAGAGAATGTCTCCAGAACCGGATACGGTCGATTGATATATTCCATTTTCCGGTAAAATCATAGATAGATGTTGAAAGAGCCAGGGCGGAAACAGCTCTTGTTCCCATGGTCATTACAGCCTGAGAAAGGGTTGTAATCTCTCTGCCGGCACCAAAAAACGGTGAATTTACGATCCGAAGCATTTTAGCGGTTAAAGCGGGATCGCGGGAGATAACTGTTG
>QQUK01000296.1 GCA_008501655.1 Calditrichota bacterium | reverse complement strand
AGGTAATGTGCACGACCGGCAACAACCGGTTTATATAAACAGCTTTGTAATTCATCATATTGATCTTTAAACAGTGATTCGTTTAGATGAGTATCATAGTTATAATGCATCCCTATCTCAAAATTACTCGGTATATCATCCACTACCTCTTTTATCGCATCTATACCGCTTCTGCTCCCGAATCTTCCATAAGTTCCGTTGAGCATGTAAAAGGTTGATTTGTGTCCGTAAACTTTTTCGATTTCAACCATTCCTTTAACATTATCAAAATAAAATCTTTTTGGTGTTATATAGTTTCTGATTATCCACCAGATATTAGTAAGATTAGGTAGTCGTAATTTTTTCAAAGGTAAAAAGACACGATACAACCGAACAATCTGAGTCCAGAAATCATTCCCATAGAGGACATCGCAGTCATGCGACAATACCATTACCGGAGGTTTAACAAACTCGAGACAATTCTGGAAGTTCGCTGTTTTGGTATCCTGCCACAATAACGCACCTGCAAGTAGTACAGCAGATTCATTAAAAGCTGGAATTTCTAAGAGATTTTGTTTAAATCTGGGGCTGAACTTAGTATTAAATCTGCCATGTTCATCACACTCAGCAGTTTGTCTTTCTTCAGCATAAGAAAGTAATGCAAAAAGATTACCAAACAGATTCCATGCCGGCATAAGGGAACCATTGGAATGCTGATACCAAACAGGCTTATCGCCATCCAAAAGCGTTTTCCAATCACCATCAGGTTTTGCTATCCGGTTCCAAAGAGTAATTGTAGTATCATTGCAGGAAATGTTATAGATATCATCCGGTTGTAATTTTACTTCAATATCGTAAGGGATATAAATCCCTTTCTCTGGTGGGATGGCTGCTTCGGCGGTTTTACAAAAATGAATATTACCGGCAAGCTGAACAACATCCTGCTTAAAAAAGCTATTTAAATGAATACGCAGTTGCCGAAAAAGATAATCAGCTTTGTTCCGGTTCATCCAAGGACTCCTTCGGTATATATTCTGGTAATGTACCAATCCGAGAGGTCTCTGAATCTTTCATTCTCAGGGTCGACCGTATAAATCACCGCAGCATATCCTTTATTGATTTTAAAGAAACCAAGGTTTTTAGCAGCTTCCAGGACTAAAAGATCAAAAGGATGATTAGTTACATGCCAGCCCCGGATACCTGAAGCACCCATATTTCTTGTACCGATTACAGCTTCATACAATAATCGTGATATGATTTCGCTTGTTTCTACTTTACGGGATTTATCCGGCACAGCCATGATATCGACTAATGAACCAACACCATCGGAACCGATAGTATATGCAATCCAACCGACAAGGTTATCATCAATGTAAATTCCTTTACAGATACTTGCAGCATATGGATTATCAAATATCCGCCAGTTCAGATATTCTTCATCACGGTAAATAGTTTTACCGCCATATTGTTTAATAAATTCTTCTGATATTTTTGCTGATTCTTCAGGTGCCCGTTCAAATGTTTTAACTGAGATAAACGATTCATCTTTTGGCGTTTCTAAAAAGAGTTTCAAAGATGAAATCAATCGAATTGCTGTGATCCCCAGTTTTACAGCAATCTTTATCAGATTGTTTGAATTTGTTTTTTTTAGCAATGAAGAAAACCGATGTGAAAACGGCATAATTATTTGTTTGGTGTCATACGGGACTTGAAAACCTAAAGGGAGCAGCGCTTTTGTTGCCTGGGTAAATCCCCAGATATAGGCAAAATTATTCTTTTCGACATATTCAAACATAAGGTCATAGAGTTTTTTAAATATCTGCTTCCCTCTGAAATCAGGGTCGACAAGGGTAGCTTCGGATTTTGCTGTCCAGAATATTCCTTCAGAATCAATCATTTTGATAGGTATGATAGTTTGAGTACCTATCAGCTGATTTTGTTCCTCACAAACAGCATACAAATATTGCTCGGGGTCATAGGAATTGTATAAAAAACCCCACTCCCACTGTTTTAATGTCCTATTTTTTTTGTATAGCCTATTATGAAAATCATTACAGGATTTGGCATCTTCTTTTTTAACAAACCGAAACTGCATCAAATATTCCTTATGTAGCAATCTGAAGCTTTAATATATAGATATCAAAAATGAGAAACAAGAGAATAGAATTTCCAATAATCGTAAATGTGATTATAATCTTGACAGTAATCAAAAATCTCAGCATAGTTCAGTTATGCCAAACAAACGTATACTGATTTTTGGACATGCTGAATCGACTCATATTTATAAGTGGTCAACGAGTCTTGCAAAACGGGGATATCAAGTCCGTATTGTAAGCTTTGGAACCAAAGAGATAGAAGGTGTTGATGTTGTCACAATCCCAAAGAAAAATAAGTCTTCCTACTTCTCATCAATGTTCCTTGCCAAAAAATATGCACTTGAGTTTAAACCGGATATTGTTCATGTCCATTACGCCGGCGGTTATGGTATCTGGGGTTTACATACAGACATTAGACCAACGTTAGTCTCCGTTTGGGGAAGTGATATAAATGAATCAGCAAAAAAATTTCCAAATAACTATTTCATAAAAAAACTGCTCTCTAAAGCAGCATTTGTAACAAGTACATCTGATTCATTAAAATCAAACACGATAGAGCTTCTCCCCTCTGTAAAAGAAAAAATAATAACAATCCCGTTTGGTGTTCGGATACCAGAAACACAATTTGAGTTTCCAGATAGTAAGAATCCATCTGCTGTCTATCTCAAACAACTCGAACCGATCTATGCACCGGATTTGCTCATAAAAGCAACCCGGAAAGTTGTAGCCAAATTTCCGGATTTTAAACTGAACATCGGCGGTGAAGGAACTATGAAACAGCAATTGCAGGATTTAATTGATTCATTAAAATTGAATGCAAATGTTTCAATAATCGGTTTTTATGATAACCAAAAGATTTACGATTTAATTAAAGAACAGAGTTTTCTTGTCATGCCGTCTCTTCAGGAAGGATTTGGGGTTGCGGCGGTTGAAGCATTTGCCTGCAGCCGCCCGGTTGTGGCTACCAATGTCGGTGGTATACCCGAGATTGTCACCGATAATCAGAACGGCTATTTAGTGGAACCGAATAATGTCGATGCTTTGGCCGATGCAATGATCCGAATGCTTTCAAACAGAGAAAATATGATTAAAATGGGGCAAAACGGATATAAGGTTGCCAAAGAGAAATATGATTGGGAAAAATCTGTTGCACAGATGGTTGAACTTTACGAAATGTATTAAAAAATGGTCGGAGCGAGCCGATTTGAACGGCCGACCTCTCCCACCCCAAGGGAGTGCGCTAACCGGGCTGCGCTACGCTCCGAGCTTAATTTTAGCGTTCACAATCTAGTAAATTCCGATTAAAACTCAAGAGAAATCTTTGAGCAAATCCTGGATATCATTTCGAATCTGACCAATGAGTGTTTTTACTTTTGCTGTCGACTGGATATTTGCTTTTTCTTCTTTTTGTTTTTTCATTGTCAGCTTGGTACGGGCACCTTCTATCGTCAGTTTTTCTTTTTTGCGAAGGTGGTTAATACGGTTAACTATCTCGATATCTTTTTGAGTATAGACTCTGTTGCCGCCGCGATTTTTCTTCGGTTTGAGCTGGTCGAATTCTTTCTCCCAATAACGGAGCACATATTCTTTCAAACCGGTTATTTTGGCGACTTCACTAATCGAGTAATAAAGTTTTTCACCGTCTTGTAATTTTCCCATAAACAATTCCTCCGCACCTTCTATTGCCAGACTTCAGATTTCAACTCACGTCTCATCAGTTCACCTAAGGCAATCTCCGGTGGTTTATTGTTAAAGAGTACTTCATATACTTCAGTTGTAATAGGCATCTCGACATCATGCTTTTTAGCCAGTTCATAACCGGACTGAGTTGTTTTGACACCTTCTGCAATCATCGACATACCGGCTAAAATATCGTCGAGCTTCTCCCCCATCCCGATATGTTCCCCGACAAAGCGGTTACGGCTATGTCTGGACATACAGGTTGTAATCAAATCTCCGATCCCCGACAGGCCGGCAAATGTATCAGCCTGGGCTCCCATCGAGATTCCGAGCCGGGACATTTCAGCAAGCCCGCGAGTTATCAGCGCTCCCATTGTATTATCACCCATTTTCAGCCCATGACAGATTCCGGCTGCGATAGCGATAATATTTTTCAGAGAGCCGCCAAGTTCAACACCGATTAAATCGGTAGATTTATATACGCGCAGATTATTGTTTGAAAACGAACGCTGAATTTTTTCCAACACCTCTTCTGAGACACCTCCGGCAACAATTGCTGTCGGGATATCAGCAGCAACTTCTTCAGCGTGCGATGGACCGGAAAGTGTTGAGATTAATTCCTGCGGTAGTCTGAGTTCCTGATGAATTACTTCCGACATCCGGTTATGAGTTGAGTTTTCAATCCCTTTAGCAAGATTAACAACCGGTGTATTTTTTACATCCATCAGTTTTAAAACTGCTCGTAAGTACTGTGATGGTATAGCAAGTACTATCAGGTCAACACCTTTATATGCATCATCGAGATTATTATACAGGCTGATTGAATCAGCTAATTGAATATCGGAAAGTTTCTTTGGATGACATCTCTGCGTTTTAATGATTTCGTAATCTGTTTTATTGTATTCCCAAAGGTTAACTTTAATATCATTTGCATCAAGTACTCTGGCAATCGCCATCCCCCATGAACCGGCACCAAGCACGGCAGCATTTCTATACATGAGAGTTTGCCTCCTTCTTTTTCGATGAAAAGGAGATTTTGCTTTCGGTCCCTGAGAATAGTCTGACGATATTTTTCCGGTGGGTGACAAAGACTAAAATCGATAAAATCAGACCGAGATAGATATATACCATATTGATTGTCTGGTGGAGAAAATATTTTTCAATTGCGAGAATAACAAAAAATGAAGATACACCAATGATTGAGCCGATGGAGATATATCTTGTTAACAAAGCAAGAATCAAAAAGATCATAAATGCTAATATTGCTTCATACGGCATCAAGGTTACAACAGAACCCATGGCTGCATTAACACCTTTCCCGCCTTTAAATTTCAAATAGACCGAAAAGACATTACCGAGCACAGCTGCTGCTGCTGTCAGGACAAACAGAAGATCCGGGTACATCAGAGTAAGTTCATAGGAACCGGCAAACCATTTGGCTATCAGTACGGCACAAGCCGCTTTCCCCATATCGCCGACATAGACCCAAAGTGCAGTTTTAAAACCGCAGACCCGGGCTACATTCGTTGCACCGATATTACCGGAACCTTGTTTACGGATATCACCTTTACCTGCTACACGGGTCACGATAATACCAAAAGGTATCGAACCTAACAAATAGGCTATAATTATTGGTATAAAATCTATCATATTGTTTATAGAAATACGGGCGTTTCCGCCCGTATTGGTAAATATTTATTCTATCAGAGTTGAATCATCGAGCATCATACTATCGATCATGGTTGAATCCATCATTCCGGTTTCAATCATACCGCCGGTCGGGGCAAGTTCGGCAAGGTCCGGATAATAGTCAATCATCATCTGCATGAAAGTCTTCGCTTCATCCTCACTTATTTTTTCATCCGCAACGATTCCCTGCAGATTTTGAAATGCAGCGCCAAAGCGTTCCATGTCGATATCTTCATTATTAAATTTCTCGATAAACTTATCAACAACCGCATTGAACTGGGTCGTATCAATTTTATCGGCATGTTCAGCTACCATAACTTTTGAGGATGATACGAGCTGGACTGTTCCCCACTTGGCAAAATCTTCATAATACAAATAGGCTACTAATACAAACAGAGCGATTAAAACAAAAGCTACGATAATAGCAATTAAACAGCCTTTGGACATCCCTTTCTTCGGTGCTTGTTCAGTCATACAATTTCCTATCTTTTAAATTTTGTAATGTTTAGAATATGGTTTTTCCTGTTGGTTGTTATTGTTATATAACATGATAAGGCAATACTTGTCAAGTAGCGGTTTAGAATTATCCTGATTATCTGAAGAGAATTAAACAATATATCTGTCAATAACTTATTAAAAATATGAATAAAATTGTCGATATTAAAAGAACAGGATAACTTTAACAAAAGCGGAAAATATGGAAAACAGAAAGAAAACCCGGTATGATTTAGGTGATTTCATCTCAATCTTAGACTCCGCAACCCAGTTAGAAATCGGTAAAATTCAAAATCTTTCCGAAGAAGGATTCATGCTCGAATGTAATGAGAGAATTCCTACGGAAAATATCATAAGTTGTATAATCAAGCTGCCTACCGAGATAAAAGATCATACAGAGATAACATTTAAAGCAGCTTCAGTTTGGTGCAGGAAAAACATCAGTAAAAACAAATGGGAATGTGGTTTTCAAATCGAGACTACTGAAGAGCTTGAGGAGATATTAGCTTATCTGATATTATTTCTCAGATTGAAGAACATTGAAGACCAACAATTAAGATCTTTTAAATCTGAAGAACTTGAGAATCGCAGAGCCAGTTCCAGACATGAACCGGAAATCAAACTACAAGTATTCGAACGAAACTCCTCCCAGCAAGTTGGTGTACTTCTTGATATATCCCAATCCGGGGCAAAATTAGTAACGACCAAAAAACATTCCAAGGGAGATATTGTTGAATATAGGATCAAACTACCGGAACGTATTTTTGAGAGAGATTATCTCATTTTTAAAGCTGAAGTCATGTGGGCTAAAAAAGAGGAATTTATTGAAAATTATCGGATTGGCGCTCAATTTGCCAATTTAGATGAGATAGATACAAATATAATTTTATTTTTTATCCTGCATCATTGTAATCCTCAGAAATCGACTCAGCGGATTAAAATCACTAACATTTAGTAATAACAGAAAATCGCATAAAAAAACCCGCTTACAAAAATAAGCGGGTTTTCTATCTTAAATAAACTAAGTCTATTTATTTTTTGTCGACGGGGCGCCTGCTGTTTTACCGGCAGATGCTTTGGTTTTAACCGGGGCTGCTTTTTCTTTTTTCGGTTTCGGTTTGGAAACAGCAGCTTTGGAATCAGAATCAGATTTTTTGGCTGTTTTTTTAGCCTTTTTATCTTTTGTCTCTGTCTCCTTCGGTTTTTCAGTCAACAGTTCGACAACTGAAATCGGAGCACCATCACCTCTGCGAACGCCAAGTTTGACGACACGGGAGAAACCTGAGTTTCTGTCTTCAAACTGCGGAACGATTTCAGCAAAGAATTTTTTGAATACATCTTTATTGTGAATCGTTTTGGCAACCTGACGTTTTGCATGCAGGGTATCCTGCTTGGCGGTGGTGATCAAACGGTCAACGATCGGTTTCAACGCTTTTGCTTTGGCATCGGTTGTTTTGATTACCCGATGGGTAAACAAAGACATCGCCATATTGGAAAGCATTGCTTCACGGTGCGATTTAGTACGACCCAGTTTTTTTACTTTATCTCGATGTCCCATAATACTATCTCAATCTTCTATTTCTGAGGTTCTAAAAATTTCGAGATATCCATTCCAAAAGAAAGGTCCATCTCTTCTAAAATAGCACCAATTTCGTTTAATGATTTACGACCGAAATTACGGTATTTGAGCATCTCGTTTTCTGATTTGGTGACCAATTCTTCGATAGTCTGAATATTGGCTGCACGCAAACAGTTTGATGAACGAACGGAAAGTTCGAGTTCATCGACACGCATTTTCAGTAAGTTTCGGACACGAACAACTTCTTCGTCCTCTTCCGGTTCTTCTTCGACCAGCACTTCTTCATCAAGGTGAATGAAGAGCTGGAGATGGTCTTTCAGAAGTTTTGCAGAGAAGCTCAGGGCATCTTCAGGAGTGATTGAACCATCGGTAGTGATTTCCATAATGAGCATATCAAAGTCAGTTCTCTGTCCTACACGGGTGTTTTCAACCGAGTAAGAAACTTTGACAACCGGTGAGAATAGTGAATCGATGAAGACGGTACCAACCGGTGCATCGGGACGCTTATTCTGTTCAGCGACCTGATAAGAACGACCGGCATCAATATCAATTTCCATTTCGAAATCGATATCATCGGTAAGTTCACAAATATGCTGGTCAGGGTTCAGAATTTCGACTTCCGTGTCACCTTCAAACATTCCCGCAGTAATTTTCTGCTTACCGGAGACTTTGAGGCGAAGCGTCCGCATTTCATCGGCATGAAGTCTGACTCTGATACCTTTGACATTTAATACAATATTTGTAACATCTTCATATAATCCATCTAATGTTGAGAATTCATGGAGAACTCCATTAATTCTCAGAGAGACAACAGCGGCACCTTGAATCGAGGACAACAGAACTCTGCGCAGAGAATTACCAAGGGTTGTTCCAAATCCTCTTTCCAGCGGTTCAATGATGAACCGGGAATAATTTTCGGTTGCTGACGACTGGTCGTTAACGACCTCTTTAGGCATTGCTAAAGGCTTCCATTTCATAACGTTATCAATCCTCTCTCAAGTGTTACTTGGAGTATAGCTCGACGACTAATTGTTCATTTGCCGTCAGCGGGATCTCAGAGCGTTTCGGAATTTCCAAAAGCTCCCCTTCTAAAGCGGCTTTGTTTAAGCGAATCCAACCAAGATCTTCGCCGCGACCGACTTCTTTAAGAGCATCATGAACGAGTTCAAGATTTTTAGATTTCTCTTTGACCTTAATAATCTCATTCGGTTTGACGCTGTAAGAAGGTATATCTACAATTTTTCCATTGATTAAAATATGGCGATGCCGTACCAATTGTCTTGCTGATTTTCTGGAAGGAGCAAAACCGAGACGGTAAACCATATTATCAAGTCTTGTTTCAAGCATCTGCAGGAGATTTTCACCTGTGATACCTAATTTTTTATCAGCTTTGACATAGTAATTATGGAACTGTTTTTCAAGCAGTCCATAGGTACGACGGATTTTCTGTTTTTCTCTTAACTGAACACCGTATGCGGAGATTTTCCGGCGCATGTTCTGTCCGTGCTGACCGGGAGCATATTTTCTCCGTTCAACGGCACATTTTTCCGAGAAACAGCGGGCACCCTTTAAAAAGAGTTTTTCGCCTTCACGCCGACAAAGCTTACAATTTGCATCTGTATAACGAGCCATTTGTAATCCTTTCTTTATACCCGGCGCCGTTTTGGAGGACGGCATCCGTTATGAGGTATCGGCGTTACATCCTTGATCAAAGAAATATCGAGTCCGGCTGCTGAAATCGAACGGATAGCAGCTTCACGACCGGAACCGGGACCTTTGACCCATATCTCAACTTTTCTCAAACCCATATCCATTGCTTCTTTTGCGGCACCTGATGCAGCAAGCTGAGCAGCGAACGGGGTCGATTTTTTCGAACCTTTGAATCCGACTTTACCGGCGGTACCCCATGAAATGGTTTTGCCGATATTATCGGTTATGGTAATATGTGTATTGTTGAAACTGGCGTTGATATGTACAACTCCATTTGCTTCAACTTTGCGCGATTTCTTTTTGGCACCGCGTTTTTTCTTAGGATCTGCCACGTACTAAACCTCTTCTTGTTACGTTTTACTTCTTGTTAAGACCGCCAATTGATTTTTTTGGACCTTTACGTGTACGAGCGTTTGTCTTGGTACGCTGTCCCCGGAGAGGTAATCCACGTCTGTGGCGGAGACCACGATAGGATCCGATGTCAATTAAGCGTTTGATGTTCATTGAAATTTGGCCGCGGAGAGTACCTTCAACATTGTACTCATTTTCAATGATCGCACGCAATTTGGCGATTTCTTCATCTGTTAGTTTGTTAACCCGGGTATCCGGACTAACACCGGTTTTGGCAAGAATCTGCTGGGAACTGTAAAGCCCTATCCCATAGATATATGTCAAACCGATTTCTACTCTTTTTTCTCTAGGTAGATCAACACCAGCTATACGAGCCAATTGTCTACTCCTTTATATTAAAAATAAATATTATTTTCTTATCCCTGACGCTGTTTGTGTGACGGATTTTTGGAACAGATCACACGAAGCACGCCGTGGCGTTTAATAATTTTGCAGTATTCGCAACGTTTTTTTAAGGCTGACTTAACTTTCATTACATCCAACTTTCAACTTCTATTTATATCTATACGTGATACGACCACGAGTCAAATCATACGGTGAAAGTTCCATCGTCACTTTGTCACCGGGAAGTATCTTAATAAAGTGCATTCTCATTTTTCCGGAAATATGGGCAAGAACAACATGTCCATTGTCCAACTCTACCTTAAACATCGCGTTCGGCAATGTTTCGATAACCTTACCTTCTACAGAGATTGTCTCTTCTTTTGCCATATACTCCTAAACTACAGTTAAAATATCCGGACCGTTTTCGGTAATCGCTACAGTATGCTCAAAATGAGCTGATGGTCTCCCATCGGCTGTAACAATTGTCCAACCATCCGGCAAAGTTTTAACCTGATATGTGCCGCAGTTAATCATCGGTTCAATTGCGATAACCATACCGGTTTTTAATGTCGGACCTTCATTCGGAGAACCGTAATTCGGAACCTGTGGTTCTTCGTGCATATTCCGACCTATCCCGTGACCGACCAGTTGCCTGACGACACCGTATCCTTCACTTTCGGCGACATTTTGAACCGCTGCCGAAATTTGTCCTAATTTATTGCCATTTCTTGCTTTGTCAATACCTGCAAGCAAAGATTTTTCAGTATTGTCCATTAATTTACGCTTTTCATCGGATATTTCACCAACAGCGTATGTTCTGGCTGAATCACCGTAAAATCCTTCAAAAATAGAGCCGACATCAACAGAAACGATATCCCCTTCTTCAATTATGCGACCTCCCGGTATCCCATGGACAACTTCTTCATTGACTGAAATACAGGCAGATGCCGGAAAACCATGATAATTTAAAAAGGCGGGAACAGCTTTTTTGGAACGGATAAAATCTTCAACCAGCTTATCAAGCTGTTTTGTCGTCATACCTGGTTTCAGCTCATCAGAGACCATAGCCAATGTTTCTGCTACAATTCTGCCGGCCTGACGCATGACTTCAATTTCATCTTTTGATTTTATCTGTATCATCTTACTTTACTGTTTCCAAAATAGAGTTGAACACTTCCTCAGGAGCTCTATCAGCATCAATTTCGACTAAAATCGATTCATTACGGTAAAACTCAACGATCGGTTTAGTCTGCTTATGATAGACTACAAGTCTGTTACGAACAACATCCTCTAAATCATCACTTCTTATAATCAAATCTTCATTATCTTTATCGCATTTGCCGTCATTTTTCGGTTTAGCATCTTCGACGTAGATATTATAGGTTGTTTGACAAACGGGACAAAACCTGCGTCCTGCCATCCGTTTTACAATTTTGTCATCTTCAACATGGAAGCAGATAGCAAAATCAAGTTTCAAAGATTGCTCTTCAAGCATTCTTTTTAACGCTTCCGCCTGCGGAATAGTTCTCGGAAATCCATCGAGAATAAATCCGTTTCCAAGATGACCATTTTTGATTTTCTCCTGAATCAGTCCAACTATCAGAGCATCGGGGACAAGATTACCGGCATTCATATACTCTTTAGCTTTTTTCCCGAGTTCTGTCTCGTTTTTGACAGCTTCACGGAGAACATCGCCGGTAGAGAGATGAATGAGACTTTCCTGTTGGGAAAGTTTCAACGCCTGGGTACCTTTACCCGAACCCGGGGGACCTAAGAAAATCAAATTCATTGCTACATCGATCTCCCGCGAATTTTACCTTTTTTCATGAATCCGTCATAGTGACGCATCATCAGATGGGATTCAATCTGCTGCAGGGTATCAAGAGCCACACCAACAACAATCAGAAGACCGGTACCGCCGAAGAAGAAGTTTACACCACCCTGGGAAATAAGAACCCAAGGCAATACAGCGATAGCAGCAAAGAATATTGCACCCGGTAATGTAATTCGGGTGAGAATTTTTTCTACATATTCCGATGTGTTTTTACCCGGACGAATACCAGGAATATATCCACCGTTTTTTCTCATATTGTCAGCAATTTCCATCGGATTAAAAACAATCGCCGTATAGAAATAACCAAAGAATATAATAATCAATCCATAAATAATCGAATACCAGAGCCCACCCGGTGCAAGCCAGACTGAAACAAGGTTCTGGACCCAGTCAGTTTCCGGAAAGAGCTGTGCGACAGTCGAAGGTAAAAACATGATCGACTGTGCAAAGATAATCGGGATAACACCGGCAGAGTTTACAGAGAGCGGCAGATGAGTCTGCTGACCGCCGTAGACTTTCCGTCCGACAACTTTGCGAGGATATTGTACCGGAACTTTACGCTGTGCTCTGGTTACGAGAATAACAGCCATGATGACCAAAATCATCATTGCACCCATAACTAAGAGCGGAACAGTACCACGGGAACCATTCCACCAGAGCATGACTTCCTGAACAACAGCTTCGGGGAATCTTGCGATAATACCGATGAAGATGATTAACGAAATACCGTTACCGATACCTTTTTCGGTAATCTGTTCACCAAGCCACATAATAAAGATACAACCGGAAGTAAAAGTAATAATAGTCAGCGGAATAAACCAGAATGTATCCATATGAACGGCTGAGACACCGTTAATGTTAATCGTTGTTAAGAATCCGGCAGTTCCCCAAGCCTGCAGGGCTGCGATGAGCACGGTCAGATAACGGGTATACTGGGTGATTTTTCTCCGTCCTTCTTCTCCTTCACGCTGAAGTCTCTGGAGGAACGGAATAACAGCTCCGAGAAGCTGGAGCATAATTGATGCCGAGATGTACGGCATGATACCTAAAGCAAAAATAGTTGCTTTGGCAAATGCCCCGCCGGCAAAAAGATCTAATAAACCAAATATCGAGTTTCCGGATAAAGCGGCAGACAAAACGGCACCATCAACACCCGGTGTCGGGATATGACCACCGATTCTGTAAACGACTAAAAGACCCAGAGTAAAGAAGATTCTTTTTCTGAGTTCTTCAACTTTGAATATTGATTTAAAAGTTTCTAACACTAAATCACCTCGGCTTTTCCGCCGGCTTTTTCAATTTTCTCTTTTGCCGACTTGGAGAAAGCGTTTGCTTTTACAGTAAAAGCTTTATCAATTTGTCCGTCACCTAAAACTTTGACCGGTTGATCATTTTTTCTGATGAGACCTTTTTCCAAAAGAGTTTCTCTGGTCACATCTCCGGCTTCACATTTCAGAAGATCCGAAAGATTTACAACCTGAAATTCTTTTTTAAATATATTTGTAAAGCCTCTTTTCGGTACACGGCGCTGGAGCGGCATCTGACCGCCTTCGAATCCGATTTTACGGCTGTACCCACTTCTGGACTTCTGGCCCTTGTGACCGCGACCGGATGTTTTTCCTTTACCGCTTCCGGAACCTCTTCCAACGCGTTTACGTTTTTGAGTTGAACCTTCGGCAGGTTGTAATGTATGCAGTTCCATAATAAACCTCTATATCTTAATCGATCTCTTCAACGGCCACAAGGTGTGATACCGAACGAATCATACCGCGGATTTGCGGTGTGTCGTTATGAATGACCGATTTACGAATTTTTCCCAACCCTAAAGCGGTTATTGTACGCTTTTGAGGTTCTTTTCTATCGATT